>JAOUPQ010000123.1 GCA_029879765.1 Nitrospinota bacterium
AAAGCGGCCACCGGACTGTTTGAAGGCGTCGCCTGGCCCCGGGTCTGATGGCGCAGGTTCGGCCAGGTTGGAGCTGAACAGACGCGCTGCGTCTTTTTCCGGGTTCTTTGCTTCCGGGGCGGGGCTGCCTCCCTCACCTTCCGAATAATAGGTGTAGCGGAGGTCAAAACCAGCCAAAATGTTTGCGTAACCCTTCATAAAATTAGGGCTGATATCAGATCTTGAAGAAAAGGCCAGCTGAGGCTTGTTATTGAAAGATCCTTTTTGATCCAGTTCCATGCTTGCGCCGAAATCGAACCTGAAAGTGTGTTTAGTAAAAAGACTCAGGCTCTGTCTATTTTTTGTGCATGAATTGTCGTTTTTGACAAATTCAACGAGTATCATATCTTCCGCAGCCGCCAATTTATCTGGATCTATCTTTAGAAAATATTCCCTTCCCTTTCTATCGATATATTGCGCATCAGCTGAATCAATATTATTTTCTTTTATGGTGTCACCAAGAGCGTATTTCACCGTGATCTTGTATTCACCAGCCTGGCCATCTTCGGCCGTAGCCAACGATATATCAGCGCTCTCCCTCCAAGCGTCGACCAGCATAATTTTGAGTGGTGAGCATGGCGAGCCCTGCTCTTTGGAATTATCCGCAACGGCCTCCGTCACCCCCGGCGTGGTGAACTGCAACGCGATGAAACACAGCATTACAGCGCACAGCTTTCCTTTGTAACGTATCATGTTGTTACCCCCTTAAAGTGTGTGAAATATATTATATAGTGTATTGCTATACCTGGATATTATATCGGTTCTGGAAACATTGCAACCATTATTTGCGTTTTGCACAGTGCAGGCATGGTAGCCGGGTATGGATAAAGCTGGGGAGGGAGGGCCTCGCCAAACAAAACGGAAGGAGGTATGCAGGCCCGATAAATGGCGATCTGAAAAGAGACCGCCAGGGGGCATGGCCCCCCGACGATTTCTATTAAGCGTGGTCTGTTATTTTATGGCCATACTTTTGGCGACTTCCGAAAGGACTTTTTCAAAATACCCAAGATCCCGCGCGCCCACCACCATAGCGCCGTTAATGAAATATGTGGGGGTTCCCTGCACTCCCAGCTTTTTGGCCAGGGCGTTGTCCTCTGTCATCACCTTTTCATACTCCGGATTTTGCATATCCTTTTCAAACTTTGCTATATCCATCTCCAGTTGCGTGGCATAGGCGATAAACTTTTCTTTCCCGTCCACTTCCTTTGCCCATTCCTGCTGATGAGCCATCAGGATCTGGCGATACTCCCAGAACTTGCCCTGCTCCCCGGCGGCCATGGCCGCCTTGTGGGCGGCGGGCGCCTGGGTGTGAAAGTCCAGCGGGGCGTTCTTGAACACCAGCCTGGTCTGATCCGGATGGTTTGCCCTAAGAGCCTGGATAGTGGGTACGCTTCTTGCGCAGAAGGGACACTGGAAATCGGAAAACTCCACGATGGTGATGGGGGCGTCGGATGGGCCCTGGGAGGGGGAGGAGCCGATGGGGACCTCCACCCGCTGCTGCAGCGCCTGATTAAGCTGCGCTTGCTCCTGGGCCTGGCGCTGCTGCTGCTCAAATTGTTTCACGGCGGCCGTGATCTCCTGAGGATTGTTCTTTATATAATCCCGGACGATAGCCTCCACTTCCGCCTTGCCCATCTCCTTGTTTTCGTTTTCGGAGACGCAGCCATTCGCCCATAGGGCAAATGCGACCGTGACGCATAAAATCGCGCCAACCCTTGCACTTATTTTCATATAGCAAACCTTAAAATATATTAACGTTTTATTCCTGGGACCAGACATGGCCTGGAGAATGAAGCCGAAGCGGCGCCTGTATATTCCAGATAAGTCTATCATAGAACATATCTGCATAATCTGAACAGCCTGACCATAGACAGGACAATACGAGAAAGGGACATAAGCTCGCCTTGGCACTATCCTACGGAACGCAGGCGCCTCCCGCGCAGATATTGTTGCCGATATTTGCGCAGCTGTTTCCGCAGGCGCCGCAATTTTTCGGGTCAGTATTCGTGTCCTTGCATGAATTGCCGCATAGCGTCTGGCCGACCGGGCAGGAGGGAGGAGTGAAACAGACACCCTCCACGCACTGCTGGACAGCCGAACAAGCATTGCCGCAGGCGCCGCAGTTGTCAGTGTTACTTGTGATGTCAACGCAAGCATCGCCACATTTGGTCTGCCCCCCATCGCATCCGGCCCCGGCTGTATCCTCCGGGACACACATCCCCTCGTGGCAGGTCTCCCCCACCCAGCACCGATTGCCACAGGCCCCGCAATCCTGCACCGAAGAGCGCAGCAGTGAGCACACAAACCAGCCCGGTGGCTGCTGACCATTCCCCAGACAATCCACCCATTCAGGATCCGGGCAAACCCCTGGCCGCTCGCAGAATCCATAGGAGCACTCCAGCCCAGCCTCGCAAACGTTCCCGCAGGCGCCGCAATTTTCCGAATCGAATTGCAGATCCACACACATCAGCGCATCAGACGAGGCGGGGGCGCAATTATCGGGATAATCGGCGGGGCAGCTGGGCGCCTCCTCGCAGGAGCCTCCAATGCAAGAGCTCGTGGCGGAGCATGCATTCCCGCAGGCCCCGCAGTTGCTGTTGTTTGTCTCCAGAAACATGCAATTGCCCGAGCAGTTGGTCTGCCCTTCGAATATGCAGTTAAGCTGCACTCCTGGAACACCACCCACGGAAGGGGAGAGCAGGGAGTGGTCGAATCCTGCGGGGACCACCAGATAGCTGTAGTTCCAGCCGTTCATTAATCCATGGTGCACATAGGAGTTGCGGCTGACATTGGAGACAACGTGGCTTTCCGAGGTGGGGGATGTGTCCAGCAGACCGTCCAGGCCGTTTCTGGCTCCGGATCCGGTGTTTACCCTCCAGATGATGTCATAAGCGGTGGCCCCCTTGGCAGGATTCCACTTCAAGGTATTTCTGCCATCGCCAGGGGTGACCACAAGCCCGGTCACCTGGCCCGAATCATCGGTTTTGCTGGTGCAGGCGTTGAAGATGGCCGGAGCCACCAGGGCCGCCATAGCCAGCGCGATAATAAGTGTGTGCTTGATATTTTCCCCGACCATGACACCCTCCCAGGTTCAAAAGATTTGATTCAAACCCCTGCCCCGTGGCTTTTGGATCGTTCCAACCACCCATACATCAGTTTATAAACGTATTCATAATTATGCAAGCTTGCAGCTAGATCAAAAACCCGGTCGTTTTCTGTTATCATCCAATGCTTACGCCGGACTGCTGAAATCTCCAAACTTATAGAGGTGATGTGTACATAAGCGTTTTTATCTACATCGCGCTGCTGGCCCTGGTGGCGTGGATAGGGTGGAAAAAGACCCACACCCTGGATGACCATATCCTCGCCGGCCGATCCATGCCGGTGTGGCTGGCGGCGTTCACCCTGGCCGCCACCCTGGTGGGAACCGGCGTGACCCTGGGCGTGGGGGAGCTTGCCTATGAATACGGTGTCTCCGCCATGTTGTACCCCGTCATCCTGGGTGTCGCCCTGGCCGCCTCCATAGTCGCCACCGCGGGCGCCTTTCGCAAAAGCGGCGCCGCCACCATTCCGGAGCTTCTGGCGAGGACCTATGGGAAAAAGGTGCAGGCCCTCTCCGCCGGGGCTTCCGCGCTAAAATGGATGGGCCCCACGGCGGCCCAGTATCTGGCCGTGGGGTATATCATCCACGCCGCCACGGGGCTGGACCCGGCCATAGCCATCATCGTCGGAGCGATCCTGATTGTGGCTTACGTGATCCTGGGGGGCGCCTGGGCCATTGCTTATACAGATTCGCTGCAATTCGTGATGGTGTATGTAGGGTTCACTTTCCTCTTCTTCAGTGGTGTGTCGGACAGTGGAGGAGTGTCCACCCTCCTGGAAAAGCTGGACCCGCGATATTCCAGTTGGAGCGGAGTTGGGCTCTTCACCCTCACCGCCTGGATCGGCTCCATAGTGGCCCTGAGCTTTGCAGACCAGGCCTGGCTCCAGCGCTCCGCCATGGTGAAGACACCAAAAGACGCGGTGGTCTCCGGGCTGATCGCCGCGGCCATGGTGTTGCCCATTGGCTACTTCACCGTGTACGCCGGATTGCTGGCCGCCGTCCAGTCTCCCGGCCTGGACCCGAAAACCGCTGTGCCAAACCTGATCTTCGCCTCATTCTCCCCCCAGGTGGCGGCCCTGTTTGTCACCGCCATTCTGGCCGCCGCCATGAGCTGCGTCGATTCGTGGCTGCACTCTTCGGCCACGCTGGTCACCCGCGATATCTATATGGAATTTATCCACCCCAACGCCACGGAAAACGAGCAGAAGAGGGTCATGAACCTGGTGACCGCCGCCATGGGCCTGGGCGCGGTGGCCCTGGCGCTGATATGGAAAGGGGCCATCATCTCGCTGGTGTTCCTGACCTGGGTGTGGGGTTCGGGCATCTATATAGGTCCCCTGCTGCTGGTGTGGTACTCCTCAAAAAGGATATCGCCAGGGGCGGCCTTTTTCGTCATCGCCGCCGCTATAGTGGCCGGGACTGCGCTGACATATTATCCGCTGTTCGGCCTGAGCCCCATCATGACCGGCGCCATAGCAGGATATGCGCTCACCGCCGGGGCGTACCTGCTGTCCACCAAGCCCCCGGAGAAAAAAGAAGAACCGGCCGAATGATTCACAGCCGCCTCAGGGCGGCGTGCAATCCCTTCACCACCTCGGCCATGGATTCAAAATCCAGGGTGTCGATTGTGTCGGTCTCCTGGTGATAGTTTCGGTTGCGGAAGTTGGCGGTGTCTGTCACCATCACCGCGCGGAACCCATGCTTCCAGTATGCGAAATTGTCCGAGCGGTTGATCCCGCCGATCTGCTCCGGCGCCACCAACAGCCTGGCGTTCATCGCCGAGCCTTTCCGGATCCCCCGGGCAAGCCTCACGCCATGCCGCGCCGAGGCCGGGTTGGCCGCCACGGCGATGAAGTCGGCGTATCTGGGATAGAACAGCCCCATGCCGGGGATCGGGTACTCCTGAATTTGATCCTTGTTGTAATAGCCGATCATTTCCAGACACACCATCAGCTCCACCTCCGTCCCCTGTTCCTTGAGTTGGGAGGCGTGGTTCATGCTCCCCATCTTCGCCGAGCCGTAGCATGGGCTTTCCTCGTTCACGAAGGCTACGAAGGTTATCGGCCTTATCAGCCGGGTGGCATGAAACAACCGGGCCAGCTCCAGAAGCCCCGCCACGGCGGAGGTGTTGTCGTCCGCGCCGGGGGAGCCGGGGACGGTGTCGTAGTGGGCGCCGACCACCAGCATGGGGCCTGGCGGACCATCCTTTTGCGCGATGATATTAGAAACCGGTTTCTTGTATGCGCTGTATGTCTGCCGTACCGGCTGGTATCCCATGGCGGAGAACTCTTTTTCTATATATCCAGCCGCCCGGTCCAGCGACCCCTCCCGCCACATATGCCGCTCCCCGATATCGACGCTTAGAGCCTCCACATGGCGGCGCAGGTTGGATATCAGCGTTTCCATCTATTGCTCAGACGGTGACGCCATCGGCGTATCTTTTGGCGATGTCCACTATCTCCTGCTCAATGGCGATGAAAGTGTCCACCAGGTCAGGATCGAAATGCGTCCCTCGCCCCTGCGCGATAATGTCCCTCGCCTTTTCGTGGCTGAACGCTTCCTTATACACCCGTTTGCTGATCAACGCATCGTACACATCCGCCACCGCCATCAGCCGCGCGGAAAGGGGGATTTTGGCGCCCTTGATTCCTTCCGGATAGCCGGAGCCATCCCATTTTTCGTGATGTCCGTACGCGATCTGGCGGGCGTATCGCAGAAAAGACCCCTCCCCGGCGTCCAGGGTCTCCTCCGCCCGGATGATGGCGTCCCGCCCCAACACCGGATGTTTCTTCATAATCTCGAACTCTTCTCCTGTCAGTTTGCCCGGCTTGAGCAGGATGGAATCCGGGATCCCCACCTTGCCGATGTCATGCAGGGGAGCGCTTTTGAACAGAAGGTCAATCACCTCGTCGGTCAACTCCTCTTTGTATTCAGGCCTTTCCCTCAACGCCATGGCCAGGGCGCGGACATACCCCTGGGTGCGCAGGATATGGCCCCCGGTCTCGTTGTCGCGGGTTTCCGCCAGGGTGGCCAGGGAGAGGATGGTGACATCCCGTGTGCGGTGGATCTCCTCGGTCCTGTCCCTAAGCGCGCTGATCATCTGGTTGGTGTATTCGCCCATCACGCCGAACTCGTTGCGGGAGCTGACCGGCACCATGGCGTATAGCTCCCCTTCCGACACCGCCGCCAGGGCGCCGTTCTGCAGGCCGAAGAAAAGCCGCAGGTTCCCCTTATAGGAGTAGATGATGTTGACCAGATGAAAAAGGAATACCATCCCCACCAGGGCCATCTCCCCCAGCACCACGAAGGTGGGGCGAGGGTCGGACGCGGGCAGGGAGCGCAGCCATTCCAGATCCTTGTTTATCAGCAGGAAAAGAACCATCACTACCATGGACACGGTGACCATGGCCACCATGGCGAACCTGTTCACCATGGGGAATATCCGCTCTCCCGCCACTTTCAGCGCCCTTCCTTCCCGGGCGAACTCCATGGCCAGGGTCCACTCCGCCGCCAGGGCCAGGTCCACCGCGGCGAAAAAGCCCAGCGTCATGAAGCCCGTCATGGCCTTCATGCCGGAGGCGGGGGGGAAGTCGTGGAAGATAGTGTTGAAAATGGTGATCGCCACCGCCGCGAACAGGAACAGGGCAAGATCCAGCAGGAAGCCTCGGAAAACCCGGCGCTCCGGCGCCGCCGCCGCCACCAGCCGGGGCCACAGGGCAATCCGGGCGATATACGTGGCGGAAAACACCACTATCATGTACTGCGTCCATGTCCACAAGGAGAGACCCTCGATGAAAGGGCACACCTGGCCGCCATAGATGGAGAGTATAAGCAACGAAGTTGTGTAATGTATGGTCGCTCTGGTCATGGGGCCATTTTAGCAGCAACCGGCGCCGCGCGCGCAACTCTCAATGTGGCACCGAGGAAGAGAAAACGTTGAGCACCACCACCCCGGCGATAATCAGCGCAAACCCAGCCACCGCCGCCGCATCGATGACCTGGCCGAACAGTACCCGGCCCACGATGACGATCAGCATCAGCCCCACCCCGGACCATATGGCATAGGCCACCCCCACCGGGATAACCCGCAGGGTCAGGGAGAGGCAGTAGAACGCCACCACATATCCTGTCACCACCACCAGGGATGGCCACAACCGCGTGAATCCTTCGCTGGCCTTCAGGGCGCTGGTGGCCGCCACTTCCGCGGCGATGGCCACTGTCAGGTATATCCAGTGCATGGTTCAGGCTCCTTAAACTAGCATTTATTGAACACTTCGTCGGCCATATAGGACGACCGGACGAAAGGCCCGGCGAACACTTTCTCTATTCCCATCTCGTGGCCCAACCTGGCGTATTCGTCGAACACTTCCGGGCGTACATACTCCACCACCGGCAGATGATTCCTGGAGGGGCGCAGGTACTGGCCGATGGTGATCATGCGGCACCCAGCCTTATGCAAATCGCTTAACAATTGAACCACCCGCTCCCTGCTCTCGCCCAGCCCCACCATGAATCCGCTCTTCACGACGATCCCAGGGTAGCGCTCTGATATGCGGCTCAGGAATTCAAGCGACCTGTCATATCTGGCCTGGGGACGGACCACGCTATAAAGCTCCCGCACTGTTTCCATATTGTGGTTGAACACGTCAGGCCCGGCGTCGGCCACAGTGTCGATGGCGGCATGATCCCCCTTGAAGTCGGGGGTCAGCACTTCCACCATCGCCCCGGGAAGAGCCTGGCGCAGGGCGCGGATCGTCTCGGCGAATATCCCCGCTCCCCCGTCCGGCAGGTCGTCTCGGGTGACGGAGGTGACCACCACATGCCCCAGCCCCATCCCCCTGGCGGCGGCGGCCACGCGGGCAGGCTCGTCTGGATCCACGACCCCCTTCTGCGGCCCATGGGGCACGGCGCAGAATCCGCAGTCTCGGGAGCAGCGATCCCCCAGGATCATGAAGGTGGCGGTTCCCCTGGAAAAGCATTCCCCCATGTTGGGGCATCGGGCGGAGCTGCAGACGGTGTTCAGCCCCGCCAGGGAGATGGCGCCGCGCACTTTCGTGGTGGCGGCCAGGGGGGTGGAGGGTTTTTTCAGCCAGATAGGTTTTATCATTATTTCCCGGAGCCAAGGGGTGGCAGAAGCTTTGCCGGATCCATGGGGCGGCCTTTATGCCTGATCTCGAAATGGAGGTGGTATCCGGTGGCGGTTCCGGTGTTCCCCACATATGCGATCACTTCCCCCCGGCGCACCGTTGTCCCGGCCCTATAGACATTGCGTTTATTGTGGGAGTACAGGGTCATCACCTCGTCACCATGGTCGATGATGACAGTGTTCCCATATCCGGCTTCCCCTGCACCGGAATAGACCACGGTCCCAGCCGCGGCCGCCTGTATCCTGTGGCCCATGGGGGCGCGGATGTCCAGGCCGGTGTGCCATTTGCCATCCCTTTTGCCGTAGGGGGAGGATACGTCCCCAGTGGATACTGGCCAGGCGAAAGAGTGAGGTAGCGCGGGGATTTGCGCCAAAGGTTCCTCGCTCCCCCTGGCCCACCAGGTGAATCCATCGGCAATAGAGGCTTTCGCCGCCCCATGGTCTTCGGGCAGGAAGGAGCTTATAGCCGCAAAGACGACTATTGCCGAGACCAGGAGGGCGCCTAAAGTTGGCCATCTCCATTTTGGAGGGATGGAG
>JAOUPQ010000124.1 GCA_029879765.1 Nitrospinota bacterium
GGCTGGACTGGTATTTCGGAGACTGGAGCGTCACCGGAATCGCCATCCACGAGATAAAGTTCAACTTCATGCCACCCTATGGCAGCGAGTTCTACCCGCTCACCACCCCCATGCCACGGGAGGAGATTCCCGCTTCCACGGCCCAGAACACCGAGTATGGACTGGAGTTGGCCGGTATCTTCCCGGGGTTTGATATCTCCTTTTACCTGGCCGATTTTTACGACGATAATTTCTCGTTGCGAAGCATGCCCATGGTGATGGCCCAGCCGCAGGTCTATCCTCCGCCGGAGGGATCTGTCCCGTTCATCCTGGTCCACGACCGGCTGAAAATGGCGGGAATGGCCATGAACAAGTCGCTGGGAAACTTCATGGTGAAGATGGAGGCCGCCTGGCTGGATGGCTTCACCTTCCCCCAGACCGGGGAGAAGAAGTTTCAGCGCTATGACGGCCTGTTGGGGGTGGAATACACAGGGTACACAGAGACCGTGATCTCCTGGGAGATCGCCGCTCGACACATCCCGGAGCATGTCGCCGCCATCGCCGACGCCCCCCTGGGGGTTGATCCGACGGTGTGGCAGATGGCGTTGCGCTATTCCCAGGATTTTATGCACCAGACGCTGCATCTGCAGGCCCTGGTCAGCGTCACGGGGCTGGACGCCGCCGGGGGAGCCTTCGAGCGGGTCCAGCTTAAATATGACATCATGGACTCCATGTCCACTACCGTTGGGGTGGTGGCTTTCCAGGCTGGCGAAAGCGCATTTTTTCTGAACGCCGGAAACAACGACAGGGCCTTTTTGGAGGTTAAATACAGCTTTTAGGGCTATGGGCAGGCAAGGAGAGGCTTGCGTGATAATTTTGCTGTGTGTAAACTGTTTACCATGGAAAACCGGGAAATTCATGCGGTGACCGGCGCGTTCGGTTACTCGGGAAAATATATCACCACACGTCTTTTGGAGAGGGGGGTGGAGGTGATTACCCTCACCAACTCCCCGAACCGGCCCAATCCTTTCGGTGGAAAGGTGCGGGCCTTGGGGTTCAATTTCGACAACCCGGAAATACTGGCCAAATCCCTTGTAGGAGTAAAAGTCTTATACAATACCTATTGGGTACGGTTCAACCATATCGATTTTTCCCACAACGAGGCGGTGGATAATACCCTGGTTCTTTTTAATGCGGCCCGGATCGCGGGCGTGGAAAGAATTGTTCATATCAGCATTTCCAATCCGGATATCAACTCCTCTCTTGAATATTTCAGTGGCAAGGCCAGGCTGGAAGAAGCTCTGAAGCAAACCGGGCTTTCTTATGCGATAATACGTCTTGCCGTCCTTTTCGGCGAAGAGGACATCCTGATAAACAACATCGCCTGGACGTTGCGCAAGTTTCCGCTGTTCGGAGTATTCGGCGATGGGGAGTACAGGCTGAAGCCGATATTCGTGGACGATCTGGCGAGGATATGCGTGGAGCAGGGGGCGCTCCAGGAGAACGTTACGCTGGACGCCGTTGGCCCGGAGTCTTTCACATACCGGGAGCTTGTGCAAACCATAGGAAGTGTCATTGGCAGGTCCAGGCCGATAGTCCCCATGCCGGTGTGGGCGGGGAGGGTGGCCTCGTCGGTGATCGGTTATTTTGTGGACGACATCCTGGTTACACCCGAGGAAATAGAGGGATTGATGGCGGACTTGCTTTACACAGGCGCGGCTCCGCTGGGAACAACAAGGCTCACCCAGTGGGCCATGGAAAACAAGGACACATTGGGCATCCAATACGCCAGCGAGCTTGCTCGGCGGCTAGATAGAGGAAAGTCATATGAACGCGGCTGACAAGGGGGGTGGAGGAAAACCGAAGAAGAAGCCGGACTCCAGCGCCATAAAGGGAGAAGACGTTTCCCTTTCAGAGACTTTCAGCCAGCCGGTTTCCGGCGGATGGGAGTGGAACCTGCATACGGACAAGATGGTCTGGTCCAATCGTTTTCTTGACATCATAGAACGCCCCTCAAAAAAAGAGAAGCCTACAATCAAGGCGCTGCTGGATATGGTTGTTCCGGACGACAGAGACATGGTCGCCAAACGGATGGAAAAAGCGCGATTGAAAAAGGGGCAGTTGCGGGTGGAGTTTCGAATCCTGAAGGAAGACGGCAATGTGAAAAGGATCCGGCTGCGTGGGGAGGCGCTGCAGGACAAGGATGGCAAGCCGGAAAAAGTGGTTGGCCTTATCCAGGAAATGACCAGCCAGATGATCGCCAACGAGGAAGTGCGCAAATCGGAACAGAGGCACTCCTTCCATATGCAGCGTATGCCCCTGGGTTCCATAGAATGGGATATGGATTTTAACGTGGTGGAATGGAACCCGGCCGCCGAAAGGATTTTTGGATTCTCCAAGGAAGAGGCCATGGGAAAAAACGCCATGGAGCTTATCGTGCCTTCCTCCGAAACTCTCCATGTTGATGGTATATGGGATTCCCTTGTGGCGAAGAGGGGGGGCGAAATAAGCGTCAACAAAAACGTGACCCGCGAAGGGAGAACCATCATTTGCGAATGGAACAACACCCCGCTTATCGGCCTGGACGGGGAAGTGACCGGGGTCGCCTCGCTGGTGCAGGATGTCACGGAGAGGGAGACAGCCAGAGTCGCCCTGAAAGAGAGCGAGGAGAGATACCGTCTTTTGGTGGAGCTTTGCCCGGTGGCCATTGCGGCCCATTGCGATGGAAGGATCGTATATGTGAATCCGGCGTGCGTGTCCATGTTCGGGTCCAGGGATCAGTCCTCGTTGCTGGGGCGGCCGGTGCTAGACTTTGTGGCGCCTGAGTATCGGGCGATGGTGGAAGTGAGGATGCGTGACATGCTGGCAAAGGGAATGCGGGTTCCGGCCACGGAACAGAAGTTTATCCGGGAGGATGGCTCTCTGGTGGATGTGGAAGTGGTGGCGGCGCCTTTCACCTATAATGGCAAGCCGTCGGTGATGGTGGTGTTCAGCGACATATCCCACAGCAAGGCTGCGGAAAGGGAACTGCGCAAGGCGAATGATTTTCTGCAGAACCTGATGGATACCATGCCCAATCCTGTGTTTTATAAAAACACAAAAGGGATCTACACCGGCTGCAACACCGCGTTCGAAAAATTCATGAGCAGAACCAGGGACCAGATAGTGGGGCGGAGCGTCTATGAATTGAATTCCCGGGAAGTGGCGGACACCTATCATGCCATGGACGAGGAGCTTTTTAAAGGCGGAGGGGTGCAGATATATGAACATCGGGAGAAATTGAATGATGGCTCCCACAGAAATGTGATATTCAACAAGGCCTGTTTTTATGAACCGGATGGGGCTGTAGGGGGGATAGTGGGGGTGATCCTGGACATCACGGACAGAAAGAAGGTGGAGATGGAATTGAGGGAGGCCAAGGAGGCGGCGGAACGCGCCAGCAAGGCCAAAACCACTTTTCTTTCCAGCATCAGCCACGAGGTGCGCACCCCGCTGAATTCCATCATAGGGTTTGCCAACCTGCTCGGCTCCGATAGCTCCTCCCCGCTAAGCCATCACCAAATGGACTTCGTTTTCCGTATCCAAAACTCCGGGGAAAACCTGCTGGAGCTGTTCGATGAAATCCTGGACCTGTCGCGGATAGAATCGGGGAAAATGGAGATAACCACGGAGAAAGTGGATTGCTGTGAGGCGGCGCTCTCCGCGCTTTCCACTGTCAGCGAGATGGCCAGCAAAGCCGGAATCCGCTTGATGGGGCCGGAGATAATGGGGGAAGTGTTTGTGCAAGCAGACCTGTCCAGGCTGACCCAGGTTTTGGTGAACCTTTTGTCCAACGGGATAAAGTACAACAAATCCGGGGGGAAGGTGACCCTGTCTTATAGAACAACAGGGGATGGCCTGGTGCGGATCACTGTGGAGGATACGGGACCGGGGGTGGCGCCGGACAAGATGAAAATGCTGTTCGAGCCGTTCGACAGGCTTGGCGTGGAGGGGCTGAACGTAAAGGGATCTGGTGTGGGGCTTACTATCGTGAAAAAGCTTGTGCATATGATGCAGGGAGTCGTGGAAGTTGATTCCTCACCTGGCGCCGGCTCCCGGTTTCATGTCATTCTTCCACTGGTAGAGGACGTGGCGCAGCCGATCAAAAAGGCACAAGAACAAACCAGGGTGGAAAAAGGCCCGGTGTCCAGAATTCTTATCGTCGAGGACAACGAGGATAACCTGGAACTGATGAAACTGCTGCTGGAGAAGCATACAACTTATGAAGTTATCGCTTCCAGCCAGGCGCCGGAAGCGCTGGAGGTGGCCCGTGTCCAGCAGCCAAGTCTGATCCTGATGGATATAGGGCTTCCGGGGATGGATGGATATGAGGCGCTCCGGCTTTTGGGGGGCTTCAAGGAAACCAGAAATATCCCGGTTATGGCGGTGAGCGCCCACACGCTGCCCCAGGATATCAAAAAAGGGCTGGCCGCCGGGTTCGTTCGATACCTGACCAAACCGGTTACCGCGAAGACCTTCATCAAGGAAATAGAAGAGGTTCTGGAAAACCACAGAGCCCCGGCCGAATCGTAGTATAATCAGGGATATAAAACAAATTACTCATTCATAGGCCAAACATATGCCCAATGCGTCCGATATAATGACCAAGGATCCGTTCACAGTTTCACCGCAAACAAGCGTGAGGGATCTGGCGCTGCTTCTGGCGGAGAAAAACTACAGCGGGGCGCCTGTGCTGGACCAGGACGGGAAACTGGTGGGGGTCGTCACCTCCAGCGACCTGATATACCAGCGCAAGAAACTGCACATGCCCACTGTTTTCACTCTTTTTGACGCCATCATTCCCCTGGGAGGGTTGCACGAAGTGGACGAGCAGATGGAAAAGATGTTGGGCCGCAATGTGGCCGATATCATGTCGCCCAATCCTGTGACCGTCACGGAGCAAACCTCCATGGAGGATATCGCCACCATCATGACCGAAGGACACAAGCATATGATTCCGGTGATGAGGGGGGATAAGCTGGTGGGGGTTGTGGATCGATGGGACGTTCTGCGGACGATTGTGCGGGAAGAGAAGGAATAGCCTTTTCACCCGCTCATTGGATTGCCGTGTTGAATATTGCATGGACGCCCCAGGACGCTTTGCGCGCCATGCTGGGGCCCATGTGGTGTGACGTTATGCTTGAGATAGGGCGGGGCCGCTGGACCCATCCGCCTGGGCCCAGCCGTTTTATTTGAATATCTTTTTCAAATCGGTGTTGACCTTGTCCAACCCCTCTTTGACATCTTTTTTCATTTTGGCCGATTTATCTTCCCCCAGAGCCTTCCGCACCGGCGCAGGCAGGGTGAGCCATGTCACCGGGTTCAGGTCCCGCGCGTCCACGTAGGTGTCGTCGAAGGTCATCTTTTCTTTCATGACAAGTTTGACCCTGTATCCATCATCGTGAATAACAACGTGGACGCTCATGGCCGCCCCCAGGGTCACGATGGCGGTTAACACAATGATGACTATATATTTCACAAGTTATCTCCACTAATATTGCTGTTCAGCTTCCCAAAAGCGCTTCCATGGCTTCCGCCACATCCCGCACCTGGATTATATCAAGACCATCCATCTTTTTGGCAACTCCCTTTCCCACAGGGATCACGGCCTTGGTGAACCCCAGCTTGGCCGCTTCCGATATCCGCCGCTCCAGGTTGGAAACGGCCCTGGTCTCCCCCGCCAGCCCCACTTCGCCCACCACCATGGTCAAAGGATCCATGGCCAGGTTGCGGAAGCTGGAGACCACCGCCGCCATCACCGCCAGATCCGCCGCCGGTTCGTCGATCCTGGCGCCTCCCGCCACATTCACGAAAACATCCTCCCCCATCAGGTGATAGCCGCCTCTTTTTTCTATGATTGCCAGCAGGATAGCCAGGCGGTTGGGGTCGAACCCGGACGTGGCGCGGCGCGGCGCGGCAAGGTGGCTGGAGCAAACCAGAGCCTGGATTTCCAGTAACAACGGCCTGGCCCCGTTGACACAGGCGGTCACCGCGGAACCTGGAGCCCCCACAGGGCGCTGGGCCAGGAAAAGCTCCGAGGGGTTGTCCACCTGGACGAGGCCATTGGATTTCATTTCGAAAACGCCGATTTCGTTGGTGGATCCGAATCGGTTTTTCACACCCCGGACGATCCGGAAAGGCCCTCCGCTCTCCCCTTCGAAATACAGGACCGTATCCACCATATGCTCCAGCAGTCGAGGTCCGGCGATGGCGCCGTCCTTTGTCACATGCCCAATGAGGAACATGGGGATGGAGCTGGATTTACATTTGGCCAGCAGCCTGCCGGCGGATTCCCGGATCTGCCCTACGGTGCCGGGAGCGGAAGGGATTTCATCGGTATATATGGTCTGGATAGAGTCGATGATAACCAGCAGGGGATTGACCTTGTCGATATGCGGCTCTATGAGCTCCACCTGGGTTTCCGGAAGTATGAGCAGGTTGTCGGAAAGCATCCCCAACCTTTCGCCCCGCATACGGATCTGGCCTGGAGATTCCTCGCCAGAGACATACAGCACAGGCCCTCGTCGCGCCATCAAACCGGCCACCTGCAATAGCAGGGTGGATTTGCCTATGCCAGGATCTCCGCCCACGAGAATGAATGAACCGGGAACCACGCCTCCGCCCATGGTGCGGTCCAGCTCCGCTATGCCTGTGGAGACCCTGGAATATCCATCTTCGGAAAGGGCTGTGGTGATTGGTCTGGGGCTGTGGCCCCCTTCCACCGGGGCCCAACGTCTTCTGGCGCCGGAGGAAGGTTTGGAATTGTCCTGGATTTCCTCGGCCAGGGAGTCCCACGCCTGGCAGGAGGGGCATTTGCCAAGCCATGAGGCGGAGTTATGTCCACATTTCTGGCAGATATAAACTCTGGATACCTTGGCCATGAGGAATAGAAGAGAAGCGGCGCTATGGGCTACATGGCCCCGCTGTTCTCTTCTTTCGGTTTCTCTTTTGGCACAACCCGGGAGGTGCCTTCTTTCTGGTTCACCACCAGTTCCGTGATGCCGGGTCCCTCCTTTTCCTCGGTGGGGGAGATGCTGGCGAACACCACCTGGTAGTTGTACCCCGCGATGTCATTCTGGTTGATATCGGTCAGGTATTCCAAAGTGGCCGTTTCCCCAGGACCAAGCCAATCTGGCCGAATCCTCCCTTCCTTGTAGGGGATTTCAATATCAGGAAGCTTTTTCCTGTCGTTTGTGTAGAAAACGATGTCCATCCGGAGGCCGGCGGCAGGGTATGGCATGTTGTTCTTGATCGTGGCGCCCACCACCGCTGTTCCGGCGACGGAAGGGCTTATTTCGAAGTTTACCACCTCAACGCCGGTTTTTGTGATCTCCTGCTGGCGTGTGGCTTCCTGGGACGCGGGCGTGGGCGCGGGCTCGGCCGGGGTGGGGTCGAACTCGGTATATAACATCTCTTGAGGCCGTGTCCTGATTACCTCAACCTTAGGGTTCTTTTTTGATGTGTCAGGGTTGTCACTGTAATTGACCGTCCCTCCCTTGTCTTCCCATTTGAAGACCTGGGCTCCGGCCGCGACGATAGGAATGGAAAGTGACACAATTATTGCGCAAGCTATAATTCCGCCCCTGGCTACCAGCTTCATAATTCCTCGATTTTATATGTCTGAATATATTATATCATCGAAATTGGATTTTGTTTCCAGCAAAGAACCAAAACAGACCAGAAAATTTTATAAAATTAAATAATCCCAAAATTACAGGCACTTAAGTCTAGGAAAAGATTGAACTTTATTTGTAAAACCAGACAAACGTCCTTTTCCCCTGGAATATGAGATAGCCGAAACAAGCTGGATCCATGGCTTTATATGATCAGGGAAGTGACATATGACGTTACGAAATACAATAGATGTCAATCCGGTGTTTCCCCTAGTGGAAATCGAACTGGAGTTCCTGAGAACCCGCAAACTTGTCAAGAGGCTGTGTGGATGCGCGAAAAGCGCAGGCCAGGACCGGGATGGGCAAGGCTTCCATCGGGATTCGTGCGCTCCAGAAGATTGAAAACCAAATTGGCCCCATCCATAAGGTAGCCAGCTTTTTTAATGGCGGACGCGGCGAAAAGATCCGCCTGGGTTTCCATGGCGCAGCAATCGGCCACATTGCTGGTGTACCCATCGCCTGTCATGGTGTGCCCCAGGTAGATGTGCCCAAGTTCGTGGTAGATGATGAAAGCCAGGGCGGATTCGAAGACGCGGGCAGGATCCACCCTGCTCATGGTGTCGGGCGACGCCGTATCCGACAAGGGACTTTCCCCAATGGCAAGGTCTGTCAATTTGTCGCTTTCCGCGGATTCTTTCAGGATGGAGATAAGCCCCATGCTTATGGCGGCGGTGCGTCCATGAGAAAACGCCGTCGCATCGCCACCGCCGCATGCCATCAGCGCCACATTGCCTTCCAGAGCCCTTGCGTCTCCATGCAGCAGTTGCACTTGCCCTGCGCCGTGGCCGGACTGAAATGAGATGTTGAAACGGTCGACAATGCGTTGGATCACCCCTTCCAGGTTCGACGGGATGGAGGCCAGGCATTCGGGGTTGGAGCGCAACCCCTGTTCATCCAGGAATGCGCGGGCGGAGGGTTGGGAAGCCAGGTTCCCCTGGAAAGGTGTCCGAATTGGCGAGGCTTCTTTTTCCCAGGTCATGCCAATAGCCAAGTCTCCCGGGGCGCCGCAGTTGGCCAGGATCATGGCCGCGCCCACGATACCCACCGCCTTACCCAATAGACTCAAGTGTGAATATGACATAACCGTGAATTATATCATGTTATGC
>JAOUPQ010000125.1 GCA_029879765.1 Nitrospinota bacterium
TATCTCCACTGTGGCGTATTTCTTGTCCTTGCGTGGCGGCGCTCCATCGGGAAAGCGCCATGCGGGGCCGCTGCGGACTATCAGCTCCCCCCCGTCGGGGCAAGCTTCCACCGAATTCTTGACCAGATTCATGAAGACCTGAACCAGCCGGTCCCTGTTCCCCTCCACCGGCGGCAGACTCGGGTCGTAGAGCTTGACCACCTGAATACCCCGTTTCTCCATCTCCATTTTCTGGGACAGGATGGCTTCGTCCAGCACGGAGTGGATGTTTTCCGGGCGCATGACGAAAAGGGCGGGATTATTGAGCTCGATGAGGTCGATGATCAGGCGGTTGATCCGGTCTGTCTCCTTTATGATGAGTGAGGTGTATTCCTCCATCCTCCCCTTTTCCGTTTCCCTTTGCACAAGCTGGGCCGCGCCCCGGATCCCGGAGAGAGGGTTTTTTATCTCGTGGGCGATTCCCGCCACCAATACAGCCGTCTCCTCCGCCTTTTCGCGCAGCTTGACGGAGCGCTCCAGCGCTTTTAAGCCGGTCAAGTCTCGCATGGCCACCACCAGCCCTCGCCCACCCTCATATTCCATGGGGTGGATGGAGACCGAGACCGGGAAATGGGCCCCACTATAATTCACCAGCTGCGCCTCGTTGTCGAAAATGGCGTAGCCGTTGGCCATCACCCTTTCCATTTCATCGGCGATATCGGCGGAGCCATGGAAAATGTCGATGGCCCTTTTCCCTTCCAGGCGTCGACCCGACATCCCCAGCAACTGCTCGGCGGCCGGATTGACCCACAGCAATGTCCCGTCCGAGGCGAACAAGACTATCGCCTCCGCCAGCGACGAGAGCGCCGTCTCGAATATCTTTTCATCCATGCGCCAGAACCCTTAAATCCGGTTTTGTCTGCAGAGTAAAGTATATTGCGGATCGGGACAGGATGGGCGCTGTTTTTGCTATTTGGATGGCGCTGGGGCGCTTTGAAACGAGACGCCGAATCAAACCCGGCATGGCAGCTTTTTTCCCAATATTCCTTTTGCTGTCGTTCCGGGCTTGTTCCGGAACCTCTTTACAATATGGCTCTAAAGCGACGCCAGCACCGCAGCCATCGCCAGGCCGGAGAATATGGGCACGGCCAGGTTGTCGTCCAGGCCGAAAGAATACAGTTCCACCAAAGCGGCCACCAGCGCGCCTACGAGGGCAATCTCCACGGACTTGGTTATATAAATCCCGGTCCAGAGGCACACCACGAACATGGCCACGGAGCCCTCCAGGGATTTGTCATTGCCGAACCTGATGCTGCCAAACAATTTGCCCACCACCGCCGCCGCCGGATCCCCCAGGGCGATGAAGAATAGCGATGCGCAGGCAATCTGCCATGGAAGCAGCAATATGGCGAAAGATGAGGCGATCAGGATATACGATGAGGATGTGATCTGTGTTGCCTCTTTGGTTTTGAGCAGCGGCCCGATCACTTTCATGGCGAACTGGTTGAACGCCGGATTGTAGAGACGGAACAGGTCCGCCCCCACCCAAATGACCATGGCCGCCACCACCAGCGCAGCGCTGACCTCCCATGAGAGCCACTGGGTGTAATAAATCACCGGAATGATGGACGCGGCCAGGATATGAAAGGACTTCCTGGGAAGATGGGAATCGGTTGTGGGTTCTACTGTATTTTCCATAATATCACTCATATCGGATCGCCTCCGCCGGATCCACCCTGCTGGCGCTCCAGGCGGGGTATATCGCGGCCATCACCGTCACCAGCAGCGCAGCGGCGCATATGGCGGCCACGTCGGGCAGTTCCATGCTGACGGGGAGCCTGTCCAGGTTATAAACATCCTGGGGCAGCTGGATAAACTGGTATCGCTTGAGCAACTCGCACAAGGTGACCCCCCCCACCAGCCCCATAACAATCCCGGTGGCGCCGATGGTCAGCCCCTCCAGGAAAAATATTTTCATTATCGATCCGCGCGACGCCCCCATGGCTTTTAAAATGGCGATATCCTTCGTCTTCTCCAGCACCACCATGATCAGGGTGGAGACGATGTTGAATGCCGCCACGAAGATGATGAGGATAAGGATCAGCCCGATGACCGTTTTTTCCAGCGCCAGGGCATAGAACAGGTTCTTGTTCATCTCCTGCCAGTCGCGCACCGCGAAAGTCAGCCCCGCCTTGTCCCTTATCCTGTCGGCTATATACGGGGCGTTGTACACATCCTCCACTTTAACTTCCACACCGCTGACATAATCCCTCATGTTCAAAAGCTGTTGCGCTTCCTGGATGGAAATCATGGCCAGGCCGCTGTCGAACTCATACATCCCGGCTCTGAAGATTCCCGCCACGAAAAACTCCTTGGAGGTGGGCATCATGCCACCTGGAGTGAGCTTGCCCATGGGGCTTAGCACCGTCACGGGGGAATCGCCATGAACCCCCAAAAGCCGCGCCAGCTCGTTACCCAGCACAATTCCCGCCCGGCGGACATTCATCTCCTCGCCAAACTCATTCGGCTCCACGGTTTCCATGACATGCCCCTGGCCTATTCGCTCAATGCTTCCTTCCACCATGAACTGGGCCAGATCCATATTGGAGGACTCCTGGTCCGGATCCACCCCCCTTATAACAGCGCCGGCCACCTTTTCATCCGAAGTGAGGATCACCTGGTTATAGATGTATGGTCTGGCGCTGATAACCCCTTTCTGGCTCATGGCCATCTCCACCGCCCTGGCGGCCGCTTCTTTCCCCATCTCGCCATAGGCGGTGATCACAATATGGGGGTTGGCGCCCACGATCTTGTTTTTGATATCCTTCTGGGCTCCGGTCATCACCGCCAGCACCACTATCAGCGCGGTGACACCGATGGCCACACCCAGCACCGATATCACGGTAATCAGGGAGATAAAGGTCTGCTTTCTTTTCGCCTTCAGGTATCGAAGGCTTATAAACCATTCATAGCTCATGTAGCGGCCAAGTATATCCTAATTCCATCAAGCTTACAAAAGCCCATTGGCCTCCCGGTCCAGCCTTTCGAAGAACTCGTCCATATATCGGGCGCGCTCCGAGGCCATGGCCGCTCCGGCGGCGGTCATCATATTATCCTTGATATAGCGCAACTTCACCATATACTCCCGCCAGGCTGTGTCATCCGGTCCATATGCCTCGGTGGTGCGCGGGTCGATGGAGGAGTCATGGAGCTTGGCGCCCACCTCCCCTGCGAACTGAAACGCCCTCCCCACCCCCACGGCGCCTATGGAATCCAGTTTGTCCGCGTCATAGAGGGTTTTGGCTTCTATGGACACCGGCGCCAGACCTCCCCTGTACCTGTGGGAGGCCACGCAATGGACGACCTTTTCGATGAATTCACGATCCAGCCCCATATCTGTCAAAATGCTGGAGGCGATTTGGGCCCCCACAGCGGCATGGCAACGGGCGCCGTTTTCCATATCGCACTCTTTGCGGCCGATATCATGGAGCAGGGCCGCGGCGGTGAGCGTTTCCATGTCGCACCCTTCCATGGGGCCCAGGGTCCGGCACAGCGCCAGAACTCTTTGCACATGATCCCATCCGTGGGCGCCATAGATCCCCTTGAAGAAGTCACGGGCTATGTCCGTCAAATTCTCGGACAGAAGAGAGTTGTTGTTCATAAGGATGATTATATGCGTGTCCGGGTTTGTGGAATACTATTTTCCACAGGTGTGGGCTCGTGTTTGATAAAATCGAACAATCAAGGAGGTTGATATGCGTTTCCATATAGTTATAGCGGCGATATTTTTCGCATTGGTGGCCACCACGACGGCCTACTCCCATCAGGTGGAAGGGGAACCGGAAGCGACCCACACGGATGAAGGGGCGCCCGACCAGACACAACCTGGCGGCGGGGAGTCTTTTTCCGAAGGTGACTCATTTTCTGAAAAAGATGGAGCGGCCAAACCCGGACCAATGGAAAGAGCGGGAAAGAACCTGGATAAAGCGCTGGGGCGGACCATTACTGTGCTCAACAATTCGGCGCTGGAATTGAAAGTGAAGAACCATCTGTATTCCCACTCCGTCCCCTGGCGGCGTATCAGAGTTATCGCGGACAATGGCGATGTGACCCTGGAAGGGGAAGTGGAAAGCCAGGAAGTGGCGGACAAAGTGGTTTCCATAACCAAGGCGACCGGTGGTGTCAAAAGTGTGGTGAGCAAGCTTACGCTGAAATCGGACAAAGAGCCGGTGACTTTGTGACAAGGATACGGTTGACCTGCCATGCTCAGTTCGACTACATTAGAAAGGGAATCGAACAGGCAAAAGTTGTCCAAATCGAAAGGAATTATGCCAAAAGCCTCCACCACGACCCAGGCGCTTAAAAAATACTCGGAATACCTGTCCCGCAACGGGCTCAAATCCACAGTCCAGCGGGATATCATAATCAACGAGTTTTTAAGAGTAAAAGGCCACCTGAGCGTGGACGAGCTGCATTCCCGCCTTAAACTCACTCACTCTTCCATAGGCCTTGCCACGGTGTATAGAACCCTCAAGATCCTGTCGGAGGCGGGGCTGGCGCATGAACGGCAGTTCCAGGACGGTTTCACCCGATATGAATACACGGGTCCGGGAGATGTGCATCACGACCATATTGTCTGTGTATCGTGCGGGCATGTGGAGGAGTTCGAGAATCGCCAGATCGAGGAGCTGCAGAAACAGGAAGCGGACCGGCATCATTTCAAGATGCTCGATCACAAGTTCGAGATTTATGGCATATGCAAGGAGTGCCAGGAAAAAGAGCAGGAATAGATGTAATCGCTTATATTACAGATATGTAACCCGCGTTTTCCAGAAAATATCTCAGCTGCCGCTGTTTGTTGAAGCAACTTCCGTGGTTCGGTAGAATGCATAGGCATTCCTGATCGATACCCGAGAGCTTCATCATATTCATATCTTCTATAAAATCAAAGACTATGCTTAGCAAAGCTCAAGATGTATATGCATACACATATGGATCCAAGCGGTAATTCCTGTCCCCTTTTTCCTTCCACTCTCCCCATACCGATTAGAAGTGGCTGCAGTGGCCTAGCCTTTCTTCTTGATATATTCGCCCAGCCTCTTCAGGCCAAGCTGTATCTCTTTCATGGAGTTGGCGTAGGTCAGGCGCAGGAAGCCCTCGCCCCCGGGGCCGAAATCCATCCCGGGTGTCACGGCAACTTTCGCCTTTTCCAGGATATCCATGGTCAGTTTCATAGAGTCCCTGGATATATGCGATACGTTGGTGAAGAAGTAATACGCCCCCTGGGGTGGGTTGATGACCGGAAGTCCGATTTCCTTCAGCCTTCTTAGCATATACAATCGTCTTTTGTCATACTCCCGCACCGAATCGAGGACGAACCCTTTTGCATGCTCCAGAGCCGCCACCCCACCCCACTGGACGAAAGAGTTCACCGAAATGCTGAAGTTCTGCTGTATCTTCTGCATGGGCCGGATATATTGCTCCGGCGCGATGATATAGCCCAGCCGCCACCCGGTCATGGCGTATCTTTTCGAAAATCCGTTTATAGCAAATGCCCTGTCGGTAAATTCCAGGATAGAGGACGCCCTCCCCTGATACACCAGCCCGTGATATATCTCATCGGAAACCACCACCGGCCCCAGGTGGGCGATCCTCTCCATCGATTCTGGGCTCATCATCATCCCTGTCGGATTAGACGGGGAGTTGATCAGGATCGCTTTGGTGCGCCTTGTTATTAGCTTGCGCACAGCCTCCGGCCGCAACTCGAATCCCTCCTCTTCCAGCACTGGCGCCATCACAGGCTTCCCCCCCAGGTATGTGACAAAGTTGGGATAGCATGAATAGCATGGGGTGGCCATGATAACTTCATCCCCTTTTTCGATGAGGGCGGAGAGAAGAAGCTGCAATCCGTTGGAGGTTCCTGCGGTGACCATGATCCTGTCCATGGAGACATCCACGCCATATTCCTGCTGGAGATTGGCCCGGATAGCCTTGCGCAATGTTTCCAGCCCCAGCGAATGGGTATACTTGGTGCGCCCGGCCCTGATGGCGGCGATGGCCGCCTTGTTAATCACCTCCGGGGTGTCGAAATCCGGCTCGCCTATTTCCAGGTGGACGATCCTCTCCCCCTGCGCTTCCATAGCCTTGGCCTTCTCCAGAATGTCCATCACCTTGAATGATGGAAGTTCCACAGACCTGGAAGTGGCTTGATCCTTTGAGTTCTTCTGTTTTGTCATATTTTTTTCTAAGGTGGTGGATTTTACCATTTTGCGGGAAGCAAGACCAACGTATCGTGTTTAATGGAGTTATTCCTGTTTGTTTTCAGGATCAGCGTCGGTGACTCTGGGATCCAGGCTCGTGGCGCCCGGCGAGGTCCTGATCATTGGATAATATGTGGAGCGCTCCAGCTCTGGCGCCGGCGCCCGGCGAGTGATTCGATATGCCGAATACATGCCGGTGGCGCAAAGAACGACCGCGCAAAACAATGGAAAACTCACGGCCCCCGTCAACTCCATCAGAGGTCCGGCGATGAGAGGGCCGATACACGCACCGATTCCAAAAGCCGCCAGCGCCATTTCCGCCGCCGCCAGACGTTTGTCATCCTCCACATAATCGTTGATATGCGCAACGGCCAGGCCATACAGCGAAAACGCCCCGCTGCCATAGAAGAAACCGGTGATCATCGAGGAAACGATCCAATCCTTTTCCACCACCACTCCCAATGTGACGGCCAAAGCCGCGCTTGATATGCACACCAAGGCGATGATACGCCTTCTGTCATATCTGTCGGACAACCAGCCAATGATCCATTGAAGGGTGGCCGCCCCCATGATAATAGAGAACATGGAAAAGGAAACAGCTTTCAGGTCCCAGCCAGATCGGGTGAAATATAGAGGCCCGAGCCCCCAAAAGACGCTGGTCACAATTCCGGAAGCCACGGCGCTGACCAATCCCAGTGGAGCCTGCCTCCAAAATGGAAGCCAGGATATACCTGTCCTTTCCAGGCGCTCCGGCTCCTGTAGATGGGTGAGGGAGAACGGAACGATGGATGCGACGACAAGAATCGAAGCGATGACAAAAAGTTTCATTGTTTTCGGCTCGCCAAACAGGAGCGCCAGTTGGCCGGCGGCGAAAGCCAGCAATGTTAATGTCACATATAGCGAGAAGACTCCACCTCGCTGCTGGTGGGGTATAACGCTGTTGAGCCAGGATTCGAACACAAGATACATTCCCAATACGGATATGCCGGAAATGAAACGAAGAATCATCCACACCCAGAAGGAATCGCTCAATCCATGGGTCAGAATCGCCGCGGTTAGAACTGCCGCACAAGCCGCATAAAAGCGGATATGGCCGGTTCTGCCGACAGTTGTGGCCAAGGTCATCACTCCTAGCATGTAGCCCACGAAATATGCGGTGGTCATCAAACCCACGGCGCCGCTGGAGAAGCCTTCCAGATCCGCCCGTATGGCAATGGTGGAGTTGAGCAGGGCGATGCCTGTAACGATGGAAAAAGCGCCAATCGATAGTGGCGCAAGATGCGCGATATTCATAATTTCCAGATTTACCGTTTGATAATGGAGAATATCGTATAAATGACCGGATATACAGCACAGACTTTTTAGAAAGCTGTCTCCGCGCTACCCCAGGGCCTAAATGTGGAACAGTAATTCAGGCCAGTATGATATAATTGCTCATATCGCAAGGGAGAAAAAGTAATGAATTCCAGGAATCTTATTTTTCTTGCCGCGGTTATGCAAATGTTGTTTTATGCTGGCCAGGCGGCGGCTGATGGCTTTTACAAATGGGTGGACAAACAGGGGAATGTCCATTACTCCGACAGCAAAGCCCAGGCCCCACCCGATGGCAAGGACGTGCAGGAGAAAAGCTATGACGATATCGGGTATAACATCACTCCTCCAGTCTCCTACCCTACTTCCATATACAGAGGCAAGGACAAAAGCAAATCCAGCAAGCAAAGCAAAGCCAAAAGATCCAACGCCAAGGCTAACGCCGGGAACCTGCCCTGGTTCACCGGGAGCAATTTCGACCACGAGGTATTGCGCTCTGGCGGATTGACCATGGTGGAGTTCTGGGCCACATGGTGCGGCATATGCCGGAAAGTGGATCCGGTGATCAACGAGTTGGCTGGCAAATATGGCTCCAGGGTGAAGGTCGGGAGAGTGGATATCGATGAGGAAAAGGATCTTCAGAAACAGTATCGTGTGAAGGGGGTGCCGAACACGGTTTTCTTCAAGAATGGCAAGGTGGTTGGTCGTCTATTGGGGGGGCATTCGCGGGATTCTTATATACGGATGATCGAGCAACATATGTGAAAAGGCGAAAACTGACAAAGATTTCTATTGCTTTTATATCCCCAGCGGATATCATATTGAGGCCTTGAGGAAAACTAATTAACCGGCAACCAATACATCATTTGTTATCAATATCTCTGCCAAATGAGCGAATCGCACAAGGGACCAAGAATCAACAGTTCCCCGATCTCCAAAGGGATTGGAGTGGACGACCTTATAGAAAACTACTTTGGAGCGTACAACGCCGCCAGACTTTCTGAGGCTTGCAAGCTGCTGGAGCGCAAAATCCTCAAGAAAGATGTAATACTGGGCGTCTCCCTGTCCGGCGCGCTCACTCCCACAGGGCTCGGCTCCACCGCCCTGGTCTCCTGGATAGAAAACGGATGGATAGACTATATAGTCTCCACCGGCGCAAATTTATACCATGACCTGCATTTCGGGCTGGACCTGCCCCTGCACCGCTCCACCCCTTTTGTGGACGATGTGGAACTG
>JAOUPQ010000368.1 GCA_029879765.1 Nitrospinota bacterium
CCGGATCGTGACAATCACCATTTTCGCCTCGGGGTCATAGGAAGTTCGCAGCAGGATCTGTTGGTCGCTATCGGTCAATGCATGGCATGCGTTGCTGATAAGGTTCACCAGCACCTGTTCTATTTCTGTTGAATTCACATATATATGTGGCAGCCCCTGGCCATACTCCAGCGAAAAGCTCGAGGTGCTGTTCCTGATGATATTATTCGTGAACTGCATAGCCGAGGATACGATATCGTTTATCGAAACGTCCGCCTTGGGCGATTCATAATCATGCAAGGCGAAGTTTCTCAATCTCCCCACAATATGCTTGATCCTCTCCGACCCATTGCGTATCCCTTCCAGCAGTTTATTCCCCGCCTCGCTGGCGGTGCTCATTTTCATCTCCCCTGGTATTATGTATTCATCCGGACGCAAGCATTGTCTTATATGAGGCAAGGAGTGGGCCCACACCCGCTCAAACAATGACACGTTCATCATGATAAAGCTGTTCGGATTGTTGATCTCGTGGGCCACCCCGGCCACCAGCACCCCCAGCGATTTCATCTTGTCGGCCTGAACGAGCTTCTTCTGAGCCTCCTGAGCCTCCATTTCCGCGCTCACCCTCTCTGTAATGTCCATTGCCACGCTCATAACCCCGGTCACATGGCCCTCGCGATCCGTCAGCGGTTCCACCCTGGTATAGAATATTCTTCCCATTTGATTAGCCATGGCATGGCCCGCCTCCCCCTCAAATGCCTTTCGATACACCTCCGGCACCTCATCCTCCCCGCCATACATATGGCCGATGGATTTGCCGACATATTCGCCAGCCTTGCGCCCCAGCGCCTCCAGGCCCCTTCCTTCGGATAGGATGAACCTACCCTTCTCATCCAGCACATTCACTATCACCGGCAGATGGGCTATCACCATGCCCAGCATCCGCTCGCTTTCCACCAGACTTTCCTCCAGCCGCATACGAACCGCCATCTCCTCCTTGGCCTCCTGGAACGCCCGCGCCAGCTCCTGGGTCCGTTCTTCCACCGCCCGATTCAGTTCTTCGTTCTCCTTCTCCATCTGTTTGTATATGGGGCCAGCCAGCCAGATGGCCTCCACGACCAGGGTCGCCGTTATCAGGAGGAGGACTCCTCCAATGTATTTGCGGATCATGTTGATGTTTCGCTCCCCCGCCCGCTGGTAACCAGACACCACCGAGTCCAGCGAATTCTGTAACTTATCTTCATTAAGCGCATCATGCAGATGGGCGTGATGAACGTTCTGCGGCCCTATTTCCCACTCGGGATCCAACGCAAAGGAACGAATACTTGAGATGAAATGGCGAACTTGCAGGTCCACGGAACCTGGTTTTTCATAGAAGAGCGCTTGAATTTCTGCCAAGTCGGATAAATAATGGGGCCTGGAAATGGCGTCCGCCAGTTTCTCGTGGGTTTCCTCCATCTGATCAACTACCATAAGCAGCCTTTTGCGTAATATATCGACCTTGGCCGTATCTGTGGTATTAATCATTCGCTCCTCCAGCGCCATGGCCTTTTGAGACAGCATCCTCTGGCTGCCACTGGCTGTGGTAAGCGTTACGATGGACTCATATTCACCAGAAAGGGCGAGAAAACCCATGTAGCCAGCCGCAGGCAAAGCAATTGTTGCGCTTAGGACCAGCAGGATTTTTCTGAAAGCTATCTGCCTGTTTTTACTTGCATTACTTCCTTTCGGGCGTTGACCCGGGACCTGGCTCATAGCGCTGATTCCCTCAGTGAGCAGAGATGAGATTTCAATTTCGCCAGAATCGGCGAAGAGGAAAGAAATAACCAATTCACGGTTTTCGTATTTTCAGGGGGCACTGCTGATATTACCTTTTATAGGAGTACAATAATATTCAGCCACACCCTCGCCGATTATATCACGCGTGCATGGAGGGTCAAGAATTCAATAACCCGCCTTGACATAATCTTCGGTCTTTTTCCCACTCAGCGCAGTAATCGGAGGTGTGAAAACTCTATTTTTGTCCTCCAGCCCCACATAAATATGTTTTTATTATTGACTGGAAGACCATCTACGGCTAGACTATCTTGTTCTTGGGGCTGTGGCGCAGCTGGGAGCGCGCTTGAATGGCATTCAAGAGGTCAGGGGTTCGATCCCCCTCAGCTCCACCAAGATTTTAATATCCCAGAGTTTGGCTTTTCCAGTTATTTGCCACCAGTTC
>JAOUPQ010000369.1 GCA_029879765.1 Nitrospinota bacterium
GGAGAATTCCTCCGGGCGGGCTGGGTCCTCCCTTTCTCCCCGCAGATATACATCGGCCCGGATGGGATCGAGATAATCCTTGATGAAGGTGGCCGTGGCGGGGGTGATGTTTGTGATCTCGTCTTTGGCCCAACCGTAGAAATGGTGGAGGATCTCGCTCCCCAGTTTGTCGATGGGCAAGTCCACAAAGGCCTGGAAACCTGGATCGCCTCCTCGGAACAATCTGGCGAGGAATGAGGGCTTCCGGTTCTTCTCCCTCTCCAGGAACGGGCGAACCAGGCGCTCGGGGTCCGGTGTCACCTGTATCAGGTACGCGCTTCCTCCCATGTCTTCCTCCTGTTTTCTTACGGGTGATTATACGATATGCGGCGCCAGAGCGGAAGTGTGGGAGCGCGGATGGAGCAAGGGTTGACGGATCACTCATGGGCGCTTGTATGGTATCTTATCCAGAGCGAACAGAATATACCATGGAGCAGGGGGACATGACAGACGAGAAATCCGGCGCCGATAAAAATGCGCCCGCCAGCGGGAGTGCGCCCGCCAGCGGGAGTGCGCCCGCCAGCGGAGGCGCCGACCGTCCATATGTCACCTTTCTTCGGGACAGGGAGATCCCATACCTGTACGACGTGGAGCTGAACCGGATGGATGAGCTCAAGTCCTACGACTCGGTGGAGCTGCATGTGGTGCTGTATCCATACAGCAAGATAATAGATACGAGCAACTACGTCGTCAATCCCTTCGAGGAATACGCCAGGGATATTTCGGGCCACCTGCGCTCTTCCTATGTGCCGATCCATAATCCCATGGCCAACATATTCGGCCTGGCGCTGGGGGGGCTGATCGCGGCCATATTCTCCCTGGTGGCGCCGGATGAGCTGTTCAGCGTGGAGGCGGTGGTTTCCATCCTGGGCGCCTACGCCATCGGCAAGGAGCTGTATGGGGATATCGACAACGGGCTTGTCCGTCTGACGAAGAACTGGAAAGCACGATTTCTGGGGCAGTACTACGCCTATCGCATGGAGCGGGGCGCCACCCTGACCAGCTATTCCGCCCTGGCTCGTCAGCGCCGGTATGGCAAGCAGACTCTGATGCCGGAGCTTTTCGATTTCATGGAAAAATCCAACTCCGTCACGGTGCGTCTGCTCTTCACCGACGAGGATCTGGCCCGGTTTTATGGCGGCTCCTCGGCCCATATCCTCTCCGTCTCCATGGACGAGAACCTTAATGATGAGTTCAAAAACGGAGGCTTCATGCTGGGGATCAAGATCGCCTTTAACACCAGGATGTATGGCCTGACCCACAGCCGGGAGCTGTTCCAGTCCATCGATGGCCAGCTGAAAGGCTGCCTGGTGAAAGGGACGGAGTGGAAAAACGGGGCGGTGGGGGAGCGGATAACCTACAGCCTGCGCAGGATAAAGTACTTCGCCTCATCCAAAGTGGTGGAAAACCTGTCTATCGTGGAATCGTGCCTGTAAAGCCGGATTGACCGGTCAGTGCAGCCAGCAGGCGGCCTGGCAGCCGTTGGCCAGGGTTTTTAATGGCGGCTCCTGCTCTTTGCAGACGCTCATTACTTTCGGGCACCGGGGATGGTAGTAGCACCCGGTGGGAAGGTTGAGCAATCCGGGCACCTGGCCTTTGATCTCCGACAGTTTCATTTTGGACCCGGCGTTTTTGGCGGAGGGGAGCGAGGCCAGCAACCCCTGGGTGTATGGGTGGGCCGGGTTGGCGAAGAGGTTATTCACATCCGCCGACTCCACCACTTTGCCCGCGTACATCACCACCACTTTTTCGCAAGTCTGCGCCACCACTCCCAGGTTGTGGGTGATCAGCAGGATGGAGGCGCCATAGCTATCCTTCATCTGGAGCATCAGGTCCAGGATCTGGGCCTGGATGGTGACATCCAGGGCGGTGGTGGGCTCGTCGGCGATGAGCAACTGCGGGTCGCAGGAGAGCGCCATGGCGATCATTGCCCGTTGCCGCATCCCTCCGGATAGCTGGTGGGGATAATCATCCACCCGTTTTTCCGGCGAAGGGATCCCCACTTTCTCCAGGATCCCCACAGCCCGCTCCCTGGCCTCCCGGCGGCTCACATTCATATGGAGGGTTATCCCCTCTTCGATCTGGTCGCCGATGGTGAACACCGGGTTCAGCGCCGTCATCGGCTCCTGGAATATCATGGCGATCCTGT
>JAOUPQ010000008.1 GCA_029879765.1 Nitrospinota bacterium
ACCGTATAGAAATAGACATCGCACGATTCCACGATCGCCTTGTGGAGGTTCACTGCGCCGTGGCCCCATTTTTTCCAACAGCGAAAAGTCTTGTTCCCAAGTTTGTAGTAACCGGGGCAGTTTATCTCCCTCTCGGGCGCAATGATCCCTTCTTCCAGCGCGGCCAGCGCCACAGCCGGCTTGAAGGTGGAGCCGGGGGGGTATTGGCCGTGGGTCACCCGGTTTTGCAGGGGGTGGTCCGGATCGGTTACAAGAGAGCTCCACTCCTTGGGGCTGATCCCGATGGTGAACAGGTTCGGGTCGAAGGTCGGCTGGCTGACGAAGGCGATGACCTCGCCGGTGTTGGGGTCCAGAGCCACAGCGGCGCCCCGTCTTCCTTCAAAAGCTTTCTCCGCGGCTTTCTGGGTGTCGAAGTCGAGGGTGAGTTTAAGCTGGTTTCCTCTGCTGGGCGGCTCCATCCCCAGGGTGGCCAGCTCCCTGCCTGCGGCGTCCACCTCGATCCTCTTGCGCCCTTTCCCTCCACGCAATATTTCTTCATATTCCTTTTCCAGGCCGGTCTGCCCCACAAAATCCCCCATGGCGTATTTGCCCTTGGAGGAGGCCAGGGCGGCGGGGGTGATGGAGCCGAGGTAGCCCAGGACATGGGCGGCCAGACCCCCATAAAGATAGTAGCGGGTGGGCTTGGTCTCCAGGGCCACGCCGGGAAGCTCGAACCTGCGCTCTTCCACGAAGGCCACGCTTTCGCGATCCAGGTCCCTGTTCAGGACCACAGGCGAAAAAGACCTGGCCTCCTTTATCCTGGCCATGGCGGATTTGATATCCAGCTCGATTTTTCTGGAAAGATATTCCAGGGTCGATTTGGGGTCCTGGGTGTCCTCTGGGATTACAGACAGGCGGAAAGAGGGACGGGTGTCCACCAGAACCTCACCGTTACGGTCTACAATCAGGCCTCGCTGGCCGTCAAGGGTCAGCTGGCGGATCCTGTTGCTCTCCGCCCTTCCGGCCAGGGACGAATACTCGATCACCTGCAGGTGCCACAGCCGACCCAGGATCACCAGGCAGGCCACGGCCAGAGCGGCGCCGAAAATCCTGATCTTACCCTTGCGCTTGCGTAAAAAGTCTTCCCATTCCGGGCGTGTCCTCAACATCTCCCATGCGCGCCGTTAAAACATCGCCATTCCGGTTTGGGACGGGTAGGTGGCCAGTTTTTTATAGATCACCTTCTTTATTTTGTTGAGGGCGGCTTTGCTGTTGGCCTCGAAACGCAGCACCAGCACCGGCTGGGTGTTGGATGCGCGGATGAGCCCCCATCCATCGCCGAAATCTATCCTGGCGCCGTCTATATCCACCACCTTGTGGGTTTTCTTGAAATGTTCGGTGATATCCTTTATCAGCTCGAACTTCACATCGTCCGGACAGTCCACCCGGATCTCCGGAGTGTTGAAAAGCTTGGGCAGCCCCGCCAGATATTGGCTCACTTTCCCCTTTTCGCCAGCCATGATTCGCAGGAATCGGGCGGTGGCGAAGATGGCGTCGTCATAGCCATAGTAGCCTTCCTTGAAGAAGATATGGGCGCTCATCTCCCCGGCCAGCTCCGCCTTCTCCTTTTTCAGGCGCGCCTTGATCAAAGAGTGGCCCGTGGCGTTGATCAATGGCCTCCCCTTGTGCTTTTTGATATCCAGCTCCAGGTTCTGGGTGCATTTCACGTCATAGACTATCGCCGCGCCAGGTTTGCGCTTCAGGATATCCCGGGCATAGATCATCATCAACTGGTCGCCAAAGAGAATGCCCCCCTTCTCGTCCACCACGCCGATGCGGTCCGCGTCGCCATCATAGGCGAATCCGGCGTCCGCCTTCTCCTCTTTGACTTTGGCGATAAGATCGGTCAGGTTGGCGGGCACCGTGGGGTCCGGATGATGGTTGGGGAAGGAGCCGTCCACCTTGCAGAAAAGCTCCACCACTTCGCAGCCCAGCTCCCGCATCAGCCTGGGGGCGAACAATCCGCCGCAGCCGTTGCCCGCGTCGATGACTATCTTCAGTTTCCGGTCCAGCTTGATCTTCTGCTTGACCATCTTTATGTAATCCTCGGTCACCGACACCTGGCTGACTTGCCCGTTTCCGGTGGCGAAGTCCTTCGCCTCGATCATATCCGCCATCTTCTGGATCTGCTCCCCATGGATGGACATGGCGCCCACGCACAGCTTGAATCCGTTGAACTCCGGCGGATTGTGGGAGCCGGTGATCATCACGCCGCCGGCGGGCTTTAGCTTGACCAGCGAAAAATAGAGCAGGGGAGTGGGCACGAGGCCGATCTGGATCACATCAACGCCGGTGGAGGTGATCCCATCCGTCAGGTTCTTGAGCAGGCGGCCACACGACTTGCGCGCGTCGTTGCCCACGGTCACGCTCTTTCCCCCCTTGCGGGCGATGATGGTGCCGAAGGCCCGGCCGATGTTCTCCACCACCTGGGAGGTCAGATCCTTCTTTACGATTCCCCTGATGTCGTATTCCCTGAATATGCTTCTGTTCATGACTTTGTCACTGTCCCTTCTTCTTTGGTAACGCCGGGGCCAGCCCGGAAAAATTCATCCATCAACGCGCCCAGCGGCCCTATCCCTTCCGCCCGGTTTATCTCCCGCCGGAAAGCCGCGCCGCCGCGCAATCCCCTTGTGTAATAGCCCAGCCAGCCGCGCATCTTTCTCATGGCGGCCATGTCACCATAATCCGCAGCCATCATCGCCAGATGACGTTGGGCCACGTTATGGATTTCAATAGGGGATATTGTGCCATAATTCCCCGTTTCCAGGAAACTTCGTATCCATCCGAATATCCACGGCGCCCCCAGCGCGGCCCGGCCGATCATCACCGCCGAGCATCCGCTGGACTTCAGTCGCCATGCCGCCGATTCCGGAGTTCGGATATCCCCGTTGCCGATGACCGGGATCTTGACCGCCGCCGCGGCGCTGGCGATCGCCTCCCAGTCCGCCACTCCGGAGTAGCCCTGGCTGGCGGTGCGCCCATGGATAGCCACCGCCGCCGCCCCCGCGTCCTCCAGGGTCCTGGCCATTTCTACCACATTGATCGAGCGCATGTCCCATCCAATCCGGATTTTCGCCGTCACCGGCTTTTTTACGGCGCCCGCTACAGCGGCGGTGATCAGCCCGGCCAGCTTCGCGTCGCGCAGCAAAGCCGCCCCCCCGCCGGTCTTGGTCACTTTCTTGACGGGGCACCCGAAGTTGATGTCGATTATGTCCGCCCGTCCCTCCTCCACCATCTGGGCCGCGTCCCGCATCACCTGGGGATCTGCGCCGAAAATCTGGGCCGCCACCGGCCCCGGCTCATCGTGAGCGGGGAGCATCCTTTTCGTTTTGCCGGAGTCCAGGGTCAGCGCCTTGGCGGAGAGCAGCTCCGTGGTGGTCATCCCGGCGCCCAGTTCCATGACTATCCGGCGGAACGGCCCGTCCGTCATCCCGGCGATGGGGGCCATCACCACCGGGAAGTCTATTTCGATATTACCTATACGCATGGATAGATTGTGGGGCAAATGCGGGAAGGATTCAAGAAGCTGCGGGAAAAGCCGGGAATGGCCAGGGCTGCGAGGGGTTGCGGGCCTTGAGCGCTTTATTATATCATGGGATGAAAATATATAAAGTAATAATAAAAGGGGGTAGCTATGTCTGGTTGGAGAATCGGAAGTGTTTCATGGGTGGGGCTCTGTGTTTTGTTTTGCTTGTCTGCTCTTTCCCTTACCGGGGAGGCGGCCGCGCAGGAGTGCCAGGAGCAATACAGAACCAGTGGCGAGGTGGTAGTGTGGGCCAATCCGCCGGAGTATGTTCCCAGCAAGGGCTGGGTGGGGGCGATGCAGGAAAAGCTGCCTGCGGGGGTGAAGGTATTCAAGTGTTCCGAGCAGAATGTCGGATTCCCCGGCTCCACATATGTTTTTTTCAGGATCGCATATTGGAAGGTGGATAAATTCCTTTTCGGATGGGTGGGCAATGAGAATCTGCTGAAAGCCTCCCTCGGCCTTCCAAACTCCGGCCATGGAGGCCTGATGCTGGCCACCGGCGCTCTTTCGAGCGTCATGATGGCGGACATTATCATCGGACAGGCCACCGGTGACACGAGCGCCGCCGCCGTGTACGAGCCACCCTCGGGAATGGCGCCGAAGATCCCTGAGTTGGAATACAACATAGGTGGAGCCAGGATGGAAGTGCAGTTTATGGCTGGCGACAGGGCTCCCTATGTGTTTTACGGAATATGCTTTTTTGTGATGATCCTGGGGATGATATCAAAAGCAATAGTGGACACCTTGACATCGAACGAATCCTTTTCCGGCAAGAAACTGGCAGTGAAGATTTTGATCCCTCTGTTTATCTCCCCTATGGCTTTCGGGACCGCTATGCAATCAATAGAGTCTGGAATCGTCGGCAATACGGGAAGTGTCAACGGGTTGATCCTGATTATAGCGGCGTCTTTTCAGAACGGGTTTTTCTGGCAGTCGGCGATGGAAGCCGCCGGGAGGGCGCAACAAGCTCTGGGCTCGTCGCGAGGCTCTGGCGCCAGCGGCGGCAGATAGATGGCATAAAGAACAGTGATGCGCAAACCGCCCGGCCATACCCTGGCCGGGCATTTTTTCTGTCAATCCATATAGCCTTCCTTCTGCGGCTTGCTGCGATGTAAAATATATCTGTTTTTCTGTAGATTCGTTGTATCTTTAACACCCATGACCATACACCTGAGCCTGGAAGGGGTGCTTGCCCGTTTGCGGGATTCCTCTGGCCGAACCAGCATAAACGGGCTGACCCTGCCGGTCAAAGCCCTGGTTGTCTCCGCTCTGGCCAAAAGATTCCATAGGCCTCTGGTGGTGGTGGTGGACAAGGCGGCCCGGGCCGAGGAGTTTTACGAGGCTCTTTCCTTTTTCCTGCCCTGCTCCCGAAAGCCCAGGTTGCTGCGCTTTCCCGCCTGGGAAACATTGCCCTATGACGAGATATCCCCCCATCCTGCCACCAGCGGGCTGCGGATGGAGGCTCTGGACGCGCTGGCCAATGGCGCCGACGATTTCATCATGACCACCAGCGTGGAGGCGCTGGTGCGGCGGGTCGTCCCGGCCAGCGCCGTGAAAAGGGGGGTGGTCCGGATCAATAAAGGGGGCGCTCTGGATCTGGACAAGCTGGCGGGGAATCTGGCCCGGACGGGATACAGAAGAACCGAGCTTACGGAAGATCCGGGGGAGTTTTCCATCCGCGGCGGGATATTCGACATATACCCCGGAGCCGCGCCATGCCCCTACCGAATGGAGCTGTTCGGCGACATGGTGGAATCGATCCGTGGCTTCGATCCTGCCAACCAGAGATCGGTCTCCGAGGAGGAGTCGATAGCCATCCCTCCATTCCGGGAGGTTTTTTACACCCCCCATATGGATCCTGCCCAGGCCTACGCCGATTACATGGCCCAGGCTGGCGACCCGGAGGGGGGGAGGAGGATAACGGAGCTTTTGCGGTCACGCTCTTTTTTCGGTGGGATGGAGAACCTGGCGCCATTCTTCTTTTCCGAGGCTCCTTCGCTTTTCGACACACTGCCGCCCGAGGCTATGTTCATCCTGGACGAGGAGGAGGATGTGCTGGCCCACTTGAAGGAGTTCGAGGAGCTTATAGCCGAGGAGTATCAGGAAAGGCTTTTGGCGATCGGGGAGGCGGCGCCCATCAGGCCGGAGACCCTGTTCCTGCCCATGGAGGAGGCGCAGGCACGACTGGAGGCCCAGACCAGGCTGGAAATGAGAGATCTGGCCTTGGAACAGGACGACGACGAGGGGGTGACCATACAGGCCAGTTCCACCCAGAGGTATCTGGGGGATGTGGGGAGGTTTTTGGCGGATCTGGAAAAGATGACCGGCGCCGGGCGCACTGTGGCCCTGGCCGCCTCCACCAGGGGGGGGGTGGAGCGGATGGTGAGCTTTTTGAAAGAGAATGGAATCGGCGCCAGGGTGGTGGGCCGGGAGGAGCGGGAGAAACTGTTCGACGGATTTTTAGATCCCCAGGCTCGCCTGTTCGAAAACCGCCTGTTCATCCTGGATGGGGCGCCCGCCCAGGGGTTTATCGTCCCTTCGGGAAACTGGGCGGTGATCACCGAGGACGAGATATTCGGCAAGACGCGCAAGGCCAAAAGAAGGGCCACACCGGTGAGCCGCGTATTCACCACCGACCTTCTGGACCTGAAGCATGGCGACCTGTTGACCCACAAGGTGCACGGCGTGGGGAAGTATATTGGCGCCAGGGAGATGACCATAGCCAACCAGACCGATGAGTATCTGGAGATAGAGTACGCCCAGAACCAGCGGCTCTATCTGCCGATCCATGGCATAGACATGATCGACCGCTACATGGGCGCGGGGGGGGCGGCGCCTCCGCTGGACAGGATGGGGGGATCCACCTGGAAAAAAACCAAGGGGAGGGTGCGCAAGGACCTGATGGCCATGGCCGGGGAGCTGATGAAGATCCAGGCCGCCAGGGAGCTGGCAAAAGGCCACGCCTTCGGCCCCAATGGGCAGTTCCACCACGAATTCGCCGACACTTTCGAATACTCGGAGACCGAGGACCAGCTGGCGGCCATCGAGGATGTGACCGCGGATATGGAACGGGAGAAGCCGATGGACCGGCTGGTGTGCGGGGACGTGGGGTATGGCAAGACAGAGGTGGCGTTGCGGGCGGCGTTCAAGGCCGCATATGACGGGATGCAGGTGGCCCTGCTGGCCCCCACCACATTGCTCACCCAGCAGCACTTCTCCACTTTTTCCGAGCGGCTGCGGGCGTTCCCCATCACCGTGGAATCGTTGAGCAGGTTCAAGAGCAAAAAGGAGCAGGCCCAGACCCTGGAGCGGGCGGCCAATGGCCAGGTGGACATATTGATCGGCACCCACCGGCTGTTGCAGAAGGATGTGACTTTCAAGAAACTCGGCCTGGTGATCGTGGACGAGGAGCAGCGGTTCGGTGTCCGCCACAAGGAGAGAATGAAAGCGATGATGGACGGGGTGGACACCCTTTTTCTCACCGCCACCCCCATCCCCCGCACATTGCATTCATCGCTGATGGGGATAAAGGATCTTTCTGTGATAGAGACTCCGCCGGTGGATCGGCAGGCGATCCGCACGTTCACCGTGAAGTTTTCCGACAAGGTTATTCGGGACTCGATCATGAGGGAGGTGGACCGGGGCGGGCAGGTTTTCTTTGTGCACAACAAGGTTCGCTCCATCCATTCCATGGTCCGGTACCTGGCCAAGGTGGCGCCCCACGCCAGGGCTGGCGTGGCCCATGGCCAGATGAACGAGAAGGATCTGGAAAAGGTGATGCTCGATTTTCTGGATCGAAAGCTTGATGTGCTGGTGTGCACCACCATCATAGAGTCGGGGCTGGACATCCCCTCGGCCAACACCATCCTTATCAATCGCGCGGACCAGCTGGGGCTGTCCCAGCTGTACCAGTTGCGGGGCCGGGTGGGGAGGGAGCGGCATCGGGCGTATTGCTATTTCATGGTTCCCGGTGGCTCCAGTCTCAAGCCGGCCGCCAAAAAAAGGCTCAAGGCCCTGGAGGAACTGACCGAGCTGGGCGGTGGATTCAAGCTGGCGGCCAGGGATATGGAGATCCGGGGAGCGGGAAACCTGCTGGGGGCGGAGCAGTCTGGCCATATAGACGCTGTCGGGTTCGAGACATACAGAAGGATGGTGGAGGACGCGATCCTGGAGCTGAAAGGGGAGCCGCCCAAAGAGGATTTCGGCGTGGAGCTTTCGGTGGGGTTTTTCGGCAAGATCCCCGCATCCTATATCCCCGGAGTGAACCAGCGGATGGAGCTTTATGGCAAGATCAATGGCGCCGGGGACGCCACCACCCTGGCGCAGGTGGAGGAGGAGATGAGAGACAGGTTCGGCCCTCTCCCCGATGAGACCCAGGCTCTTCTGGCCCATGCCTCGCTCAAGGCGTTGTGCCGCGCCCTTAAAATCGAGAAGGTGGATATGATCCGGGACAGGCTTTTTCTGGTGTTCAACCACTCCACGGTGCTTTCTCCCGGCGACCTGGTAACCGCGTCATACGAGCGAGGGGAGAGTGTCCGGTTTGTGTCGGAGAGCACGGTGGAGTATAAGGTTTCCGGAGGGACATGGAAGGAGCGGGCGGAGAAGATGAAGCGGTTTTTGGGATTTCTTCTGGAAAAATGTGGCTGAAACCAGCCGTGGGAGGGGGTCTTTGGGGCGTCTTCCATTTCCCCACCATCAGCCACGGCGATAAAATGCTAAAATAATCCCTTGGAAAATTCGCCACATTTATGGCAAACCTGGTTTGCGTCTTGGATAAATTATTGAAGTTATGAAGAAATTACTGGCTCTGTTGCTTCTGTTGGTCGCGGCCGCCCTTGCGGTGTGGTGGTATCAGACAGACAAAATCGCCGCTCCTCCGCCAGCAGTGGTGAAAAAGGATGTGGTGGTGGCGATTATCGGCTCCAGGCATATCACCATGAAAGAGTTCGAGAGGGAGTATCTGCGCTACCTGGCATCGCTCAACATCGAAAAGCCCAAGGGGAACGAGGACGATGTGAGCATCAAGAAAGTGGTGCTGAACAAGATAATCGAGGAGCTATTCCTGGAAGAGGAAGCGGACAGGCAGGGGATCGTTGTTTCGGACGAGGAACTGGATAGCGAAATCAACGATATTCTGGAGCCGGAGGACAAGAAGGACCGCGAGCGGATTATGGCCACCCGCAACAAGGTCAATTTCAAGGAGTGGCGCAACAAGGTCCGCCGCGGCATGCGGATAAAGAAGCTTGTCCTGCAGGCTGTGGACTCCCAGGTGTCGGTAAATGACGAGGAGATCCAGGCCTATTACGACGAGAACAAGGACAGCTTCAAATGGCCGGAGCGGGCGCGAGCGCTGCAGATCATGGTCCGGGACGAGAGCGCCGCCAAGGAGGTCCGGGGCGAGCTGATGGCCGAATACCTGGAAAAGAAGCAGAATCAACTGAAGCTGAAACGGAAAGACAGGAGCGCTTTGGCCGTGCAGAAGGCCATGGAGGAGTTTTTCTCCCAGTTGGCCAAGGGAAAATCTGTCAGCCCGGACGCCGCCAAGGGGGGAGATCTGGGCTTCTTCAGCCGGGGCCAGATGCCTTCGGAGTTTGAGAATACCGTATTTGCGTTGAAGGTGGGGGATATTTCGGAAGTGGTGGAGACCGTCCATGGGTTCCACATATTCCTTTTGGTGGCGCGCGAGCAGCCCCGGGCGATGAATTTCGAGGAAGCCCGGGAGAAAATTGTATATATTCTGATGGAAATCAAGAGAGAGAAGGAGTTTTCGGATTGGATAGAAAAATTGAAGGACGAAACGAGAATAGAGGTCGACACCCAGGCTATTTTGCGGCCCGTCTCATAACCCTGCTGGCGCTCGGGTTCTTGTGGGCGCCCCTCGCCCGGGCGGAGGTGGTGGACAGAATCGTGGCCAATGTGAACGGCTCAATCATATTGCTCTCCGAAGTGCAGGATCAGCTTGCCCTCCTTTCCGAGGTGCAGAAAAGAGGAATGGGGATGTCGATGGCTGAACTGACGGAGCGCAATGTCATGGAAGATATGATTGATGAAAAATTGGTCACCTCCTACGCGAGCGAAAAGGAGATCACCATCAAACCATCGGAGGTGGACAAGGCGCTGGAGAATATAAAGATCAAGAACGGCCTGGACGACAAGAGTTTCAACCAAGCCATCCAGAGCCAGGGAACCACCATGGAAAAATTCCGCGAAAGGGTGGAAAACCAGCTGCTGGTGCAAAGAGTGCTGCAGATTGAAGTGGATATGGTCACCCCCACAGAGGAAGAGGCCATGGCCTTTTATGAGAGCCACAAGAGTGAATTTATTGGCGAAGGGAAGGTGAAAGCCCGGCATATTCTCATCAAGGTTCCCTCCGGCGGCGACGACACGGAGGCGAGGGAAAGGATTCTGCGGATAAAAGCGGAGATAGAGGCGGGAGCGAATTTTGGCGAAATGGCCAAGAAATATTCCGAGGGCCCCTCCGCCCCCATGGGTGGAGAACTGGGATGGTTCAGCAGGTCGGATGTGGTGTCGGCTTTCAGCAAGGCGGCGTTTGCCCTGGACGAGGGAAGGATGAGCGGGCCGGTGCGCACCGAGTTCGGCGTCCATCTTATCCAGGTGCTGGAAAAGGAAAAAGTCGCGGCGGTGGCCTATGAAGTCGTGGCCGAAAGGATAAAGGGGGAGATTTCCAGGCAGGCATTCGAGACAAAGCGGGTTGAATGGCTGGCCAGGATCCGGGGCCAGGCGTTCATCGAAATAATGTATTGAAGAGAAGTTGCAGTATGACCAAGGAAAAGATCAAGGTAATCGGGTTGGTGTCCGGCGGGCTGGACAGCCATCTGGCCACAAGAATAATGAAGAAGCTGGGATACGACATAACCGCGCTCAACTTCACCAGCCCCTTTTGCAACTGCACCCGCAAGGACCACGGATGCAAGAACGAGGCGGCCCGGCTGGCCGAGGAGCTGGGGATCAAGGTGCAGGTGGAGTTCATGGGCCAGGAATATATCGACCTGGTGCGCAACCCGAAGCATGGATATGGCAAGAACATGAATCCGTGCGTGGACTGCCGGATAATGATCTTCCGTCGGGCCAAAGTGGTGATGGAGAACCTGGGCGCCGCGTTTATTTTCACCGGCGAGGTGGTGGGGCAGAGGCCCATGTCCCAAAAAGCGGTCCGCATGGAGCTGATCGACCGGGAAGCCGGCCTCAGCGGGATGGTGGTGCGCCCCTTGAGCGCCCAGATCCTGCCCCCGACCATTCCGGAGATGAATGGACTGGTGGACAGGGAGAAGATGCTGGCGATCCAGGGGAGGTCTCGCAAAGACCAGATCCGCATCATGCGGGATGAATATGAGGTGACGGAAAACCTCTGTTCCTCCGGCGGATGCTCGCTCACCGATCCGCAATTCGCCCACCGCATGCGCGACCTGCTGGAAAACAGCTCCGACGCGTCGGTCAAGGACGCCAGGCTGCTGCGGGTCGGCAGGCATTTTCGGGTGTCTCCGGGGATAAAGGTCATTGTGGGGCGCGACGAAAAGGAAAACGACCGGCTGGAAAAAATGGCGGCAGAAAACGATTTTCTGTTCATGCCAGAGGAGGTGCGCGGGCCCCTTTCCGTGGTGAAAGGATCCTTCGGCAAGGAGGATCTGGATCCGATCTGCAAGGCGGTGGCGCGCTACTGCCCTGGAGATGAGAACAGAAGGGTGAAGATAAAATATAAAATGAAGAACGGGAAGACAGAATGGCGCCATATAGCCTCCCCCGCCACGGAAGCGGAGCTTGACACATGGCGGGTGTGACCCGAATTAACAAGGGAGAGTATGACAGATGAGCCAGTTTCGCAGAGTGTATCTGGATAACAACGCCACCACCCCCATGAGGCCGGAGGCGCTGGAGGCAATGCTTCCATATATGCAGGACAATTTCGGCAACCCCTCCTCGGCCCACAGCTTCGGGCGGCCGGTCAAGGCCCGCATCGCCGAGGCGCGGGAGATCATCGCCGCGGGGATAGGCGCCAGCCCCCAGGAGATCATATTCACCGGCGGCGGCACCGAGGCGGATAACCTGGCCATCAAGGGATGCGCCTGGGCCCACAGGAGCGACGACCGCCGCAGGATCGTCACCTCCGTGGTGGAGCATCCGGCGGTGCTGGAAGTGGTCCGATACCTGGTGAAAAGACAGGGGTTCGTCTCCACCCATGTGAAGGTGAACGGGCAAGCCCTGGTGGACCCGGCGGAGGTGGAACAGGCGTGCGGGGAGGATACGCTGATCGCGTCGGTTATGCTGGCCAACAACGAAGTGGGGGCCATCCAGCCTATCGCGAAAATCTCCGAAGGAGCCAAAAAACATGGCGCATTCTTCCACACCGACGCCGTGCAGGCATTCTGCAAGATACCGGTGAACGTGGACGAGTTGGGTGTGGACCTGATGTCCCTCTCCAGCCACAAGATAAACGGCCCCAAGGGAGTGGGCGCCCTTTATGTGCGCAAAGGGACGAAGATCGACGCCACAAACCACGGCGGCCACCATGAGCGCAGCATGCGCGCCGGCACGGAAAACGTGGCGGGGATCATAGGGTTCGCCAAAGCGGCGCAGCTGGGGCTGGCGGAAATGGAAAAGAACTCAAGACACCTGGCCGCCATGCGCGACGAGTTGCAACGGCGCATCATGAGCCAGATCCCTTTCGCCCGGCTCAATGGCCCGGAACAGGAAAGATTACCCAACACCGTAAACATCAGCTTCGAATGCGTGGAGGGAGAGGCGCTGCTCATCAATCTGGATATGGTGGGGATCGCCATATCCACAGGCTCGGCCTGTTCCTCCGGCTCCCTGGAGCCTTCCCATGTGCTCATGGCCATGGGAATTCCCACGGAAGTGGTCCACGGCAGCCTGCGCTTCTCCTTCGGCCACTTCAACACCATGGAAGATGTGGACTATGTGATGGCCCACCTGCCGCGAATCATAAACACCGTCCGGGAAATTTCCCCGTTGTGGGATTCGCACAACCAAAAAGTGATAACCGTGGACGAGGCGGCCAAAGGCGCCCATTACGCGGGACATTGACAATTTGATCGGGAGCGTTTTTTTTCCTTGGCAGGGCCAATGGGGCTTGTTGGCGGTTGAAGCTCTTTTTTAGGAAGGGTTCGGGAGAACACTTTCCATAAAAGGGCTTCCCCCATTTTTGCTTTCCCAATCAATTTGTCGGTTTATCCTGAAACTGGATGGAGGTCAGGATGGAATATGACGTGGTGGTGGTCGGCGGCGGACTGGGGGGATTGATCGCCGGGGCGCTGTTGGCCCTGGAGGGAAAGAAAGTCCTGCTGCTGGAGCGCCATTATCGCCCTGGTGGATGCGCCACGGTGTTCCGCCGGGGAGACTACACGGTGGAAGTGGGGCTGCACGAGATGGACGGGCTTCACGAGGAAGACTTCAAGCGCAAGCTGTTTTTGGAGCTGAAAGTCTTCGATCATGTGGAGTTCATCAGGGTTCCGGAATTCTATCGCTTCCTCAATGGCCGTTTGGATATAACCATGCCGGAGGGCTACAGCACAGCCATAAAAGCCTTCGTGGCCCGTTTTCCCGAGGAGGAGAAAGGAATTCGCCGATTTTTCGCCAGGCTTCGCGCCATCGAGAAGGAAGCCAGGGCTGTCCCCAAGCGGGGGATCATGGCGTTTCTGGCTCTGCCCCTGTGGCCCATCCTCTATCCAAACCTGACTTTCAACCTCTCCCGTTCTCTGGGGGATTATGTCGACTCTCTAATCCAGAATGAAGACCTGAAGCTGGCTCTGCTGGCCAACCTGGGGTATTACCACGACGATCCATATTCCACATCGATGCTATATTACGCCATGGCGCAGATGAGCTATATGAAAGGGGGAGGGCATTTCATCAAGGGGGGCTCCCAGAGACTTTCTGACTACCTGGCCTCAGTTATAACGGATAACGGGGGGGAGGTGAAGCTGCGTCACGAAGCCACGAAGATCATCACCCGCAATGGCAGGGCCATAGGCGTGGAATATGTCCGCGTCTCTGGCGAAGGGGGGAAGGTTCACACCGCAAAATGCCGCGCGGTGGCGGCCAACGCCTCGATCCCCGATGTGGTGAACAAGCTGGCGCCGGAAGCGTTCGGCAAGGATTACAGCGGCAGAATAAACTCCATGAAGGTGGCGAGCTCCTTCTTCTGCGTATACATAGGATTCAGCAAAACCCCGAAAGAGATGGGGAATCCCGCCTATTCCACCTTCGTGATGGATGGAAGGGTAAAGTCGCTCAAGGATCTGCATGGCCCGGAGCTGACCGACAAGGGATACGTGTTCGTGGATTACAGCCAGATAGATTCCGGCCTGGCCCCGGAGGGGAAAAGCGTGGGAGTGATGGTGACTGTGGATTATCTTTCCCGCTGGGAAGGGCTCTCCGAGGATGAGTATCGCACGCAAAAGAGAGGGCAGATGGATGATATGCTGGATCGGCTGGAAAAACTGATCCCAGGGGCAAGGGAGAACATGGAATATGTAGAGGCTTCCACACCGGTGACCATGAAACGGTTCACCGCCAATCCGGGGGGCGCGGCGTATGGTTTCGCCCAGGTTCCGGAGCAGGCGGGATGGAACCGGTTGCCCAACAAATCGCCGGTGGAGAATCTTTATTACTGTTCGGCATGGGGCATGCCGGGGGGCGGGTTCACCGGCGCCTTATACGCCGGGAGGGACTGCGCCAGGCGCATATCGAAGAAACTGGGGGGCTGATGACCGGGGACGCGGGTGATCCTGGCCGCCCGCAACCAGAACCATGAGACGAAAGGGTGGCCCATGCCTGTTATTGTTTTGCTCCCATGGTTATGACCACGTTTCCCTTTTTCTGGCCAGACTCGCAATAGCGGTGGGCCTCGGCGGCCTGTTCCATGGGGAAAGTCTTGTCCACAATCAGTGTTAATTTTCCCTGTTCCACCATTTGGCTGATGGTTTCCAGATACTCCTGTCTGTAGCTTGACATGGCGCATATTACCTTTTGGCCACCGGTTAGGGATGTCCACAACATCCACAAAACCGGAGCCAGCCGAAAACTCGCCAAGAGATAGATTCCATCAGGTTTCAGGGAGTCCCTGCATTTAGAAAACGAGCTTTTGCCCAATACGTCAAGAATGATGTCGTATTTCTTTTTTCGCGCGGTGAAATCCTCGGCTTTGTAGTCGATGACCTCGTCGGCGCCCAGGGCCTTGACGTAGTCGAGCCTGGGGGCGCCGCAAACGCCGGTGACGTTGGCGCCATAGGCCTTGGCGATCTGCACCGCGAATCCACCGATGCTCCCAGAGGCCCCGTTGACCAGTATGTCCTTTCCCCTGGTCCTGTCGCTTTCTATGTCAACCTTCCGCAGGACGCACAGGGCGGTCAATGCGCCCATGGGAGTGGCGGCGGCCTGGGCGAAACTCAAGGAGGCGGGCTTTTTCGCCACCAGTCCATCGGCTGAAACATTAATGTACTCGGCGTAACCGCCGAAGTTCATTTCATTATGGACGTATACATCATCCCCAGGTCTGAACCTGGTCACGCCTCCGCCCACAGATTCGACCACACCGGAAAATTCGCTCCCTAGTATGTTCCTCTTCGGTTTTGAATAACCCAGCATGAGCTTGACCATAGGTAGCATGAAAAGCGGCATGTTGAATTCGCGGGAAGTGGCGTTTTTCACGTTCCTGGACAGCAGATCTCCGTAATTCACGGAAGACGCGCGCACATTGACAAGAATTTCATTCTCTCCGGGAGTGGGCTTCTCCACCTCCGAGACATGCAGCACCTCCGGTCCACCGTATTCCCTGTATACAATCGCCTTCATTCACATATACCTAAATAGAAGTTATTCGGGCCATTCCGGGAGCCCCCTTTTATATATAGTATACGTTTTATCACCAGGTATACTTCACCGTATATGTCACCACCGACTCGCCATCGGGAGCCACAATGACGGGGAAATGGATCGTGCGAGAATCCTCCTTGGTCCACCTGGCGCTGGTATGGGTGATATTCCAGTTCACCCAGCGATAGAGCCGCTCCTGGGCTATCACTGTTACCGGCTCTTTTTTGTGGTTGCGGATTTTTATCTCGATGGTCTCGCTCATGGTCTTGCGGGAGGTGTCCACCTTGAAGTCCACCTGCTTTCGCTCCCCCACCACGTCGAACGCCCGCCCCAGCTTCACCAGCGCCTTCTCATCCTTCGGCGTGTGCTTTATCACATCCTCGCCGATAAACTCCAGGGAGCCGTCGGCGGTGTCCATCTTGCTCACCCGGATCCGCCCGGCGGGCAACGGCATCCCCATCCCGTTTTCCTTCGAGTTAAGAAGCTGCAGATATACATCCACGCTTTTTACCTCCTGGCCGAAGGATGCGTCCGTCACTGGATGGTCGTAATAGTAGCCCTGGAACGGGACCCCGGCATAGACCATCAGCTTTTCCACAGGGACCCCGTTCACCGGGGAGAACAGCTCTATCTGTTTGGTGGAATTGTCCGGCAAGGTGGTGGGCCTGCCCAGCGTGTAGAGATGGTATTCGAAAAAGGACTTTTCACCAAACCCCCCCACTGAATCCTCCAGCGCCATCTCCGCTTTCATTCTGTACGCTCTCCCCACGGCCTGGGGCCTGGTGGGAGCCCGGTTGACATCCCCCGCCACCAGCTTTAGATTCGCGTCGTCATACGAGGCGCCGGAGCGGTTGATCACGCTCACCCAGGCGCTCAGGTCCAGAAAGCCATGGTTGGCGTCCTTGCCTTCGGTGTACACCAGGTTGTAATCCGCCCACCAGGTAATCCCGCCGGTCTCATAGGTCACCCGGGCGCGATGGGCGCCAGGTTTTTTGGAGAACAGATCCCACATCAATGTGGGCCTGGTGATCAGCCCGCCGGGAAGGTCCGGGTACAGCACATTCTGGAACGCGCGGATCACCCGCACTCCTCCTTTGCTGTCCAGCAGGGTCACAGAGCCGCCAGCGGAGCTTATCAGCTTGCCGCTGTAGGATTGCACGCTGTCCCCCACGATCTGCTCCACGGTGATCTCCCTGTCGATATAACGCTCCATCAGCTTGTTCTGGTCCACCAGGTCGAACTGATAATCCTGCTCCAGCACTTTCGTTCCGACAGGGTCGGTCAGGGAGGTGAATTTGACAGTGGTGGGGTCGATGAACGCCGCCACATCGGAGAAACGAAGCTGGCTGCGCTGGGCGCCGATGCTGATATCACGATCCTGCTTGATGATGGCGTAGCCAGGGATTTGCCAGTTGTATCCGGATCCCCGTCCGTAGGACGGGGGGAGCGGCCTGTACATATCCGCCTGGATGGCGCCGGGGGCCGCCTTGCTGTATATGGTCAGGGCAGTCTTCGGTTCGGCGGCCATGGCCACACCGGCAAAGGCCATTATCACCACCCAAGCCCCAAACCCTATCCGCCGCCCATTGATCCTCCATTCACTTCTTCTCATGATCCACCTCCGTGTGATTGATTATCCGAAGCCAGCATATCCCTCTGCGAACGCCATTGGGTAACGGAACGGCGCCGCTATTGTGAAGATTCCGTCACGCTTGTTCCCTCTTGTCCGGATCCACATATCGGAGCAAAATCCATCCGATAATCACATTGACCCCCAGCGACAGCACCGCCAGCCGGTGCTGGGTGGTCCCCCCCAGCGGTGTGAACACCGCCACGGTGATCCCCCACAACATGGGGCCAATGATGGCGGCGGCCTTCCCCGCCAGGTTGAACAGGCCGAAGAATTCCCCCACCCTCTCCGGTGGGGCCAACTGGGTGAGCATGGTTCGGCCGGCCACCCATATCCCTCCCATGGAAAGGCCCGCCAGTATCCCCACGGACCAGTTCATGACCTGGTTCGTCGCCGAGGCTGCCACCACCACAGTGAGCAGCCACATGGCGCAAAGGATCTGCATGGTCTTGTGGGCCCCGATCCTGTGGGTTAGCTGCCCCCATGCAAAAGCCCCCACCACCGCCATAAGGATGGCCACGGTCTGGAACCCGGTCAGCGCCGCCCCATCCATCCCCATCACTTTTTTGGCGTAGACGCTCATGAAAGCGATCACCGTGTTCACACAGTCGAGGATGAAAAGATTCGCCACCAGAAAGATGAACAGGTTCTTTCGCTCCCGGGCGGCGCGGAAGGTGGCTATCAAGTGGGTGAAGGCCTGGCGTATCGGCTCGCCCAACGGTTTTTTGGCCTTTACTTTAACGTCCTTGACCAGGACGAAAATGGGAATCGAGAAGAGCATGAACAGCGCCGCCACGGGCATGAACGCCGCCTGTCTGCCATATTCGATGGCGATGGGAGTGGCCACGGCCAGGCCGATCACCGCCCCCAGGTATCCCAATGCCACGCCGAAACCGGCCACCTTGCCTGTGGACGCCCCGCGGGAGACCGTGGGGAGCAATCCGTCATAGAACACCAGCGCCGCCTGGTAGCAATAGTTGGCGATGGCGAAACAGATAAGACCGGCCCACAGTGTATCGACAACGCCCAGGGCCGCCGTGGCCAGCACGCATCCGGATGTGATAATAAGCAGCGGTCGGATACGCCTGCCGGTCTGGTCCGACAATGCGCCTAGCAATGGGACGGTGAGCGCCACCATCAGCATGGAGATGGAGGTGGGGATGGCCACGTATATGTCCTGGGCGGCCATGTCCTCCGTCACCCACAAGGGAAAATATCGCGACACCACCACCATGGAAAAGATGGTGTTGGCGAAGTCATACATAGCCCAGGCGGTGATTGCCGCCGTGTTTCGCTTTCCCTCTAGCACATCGTCGTCGGTCATGCTCCCTCCTATAAGGTGGTATTATATGCGTATGGCAGACCCATATTGTAAAGGATATATAAGAGAGGTGGAAAATGACGCAAAGTGTAACTATTAATTGGAAATATATTTCTAGTGTCAAAGATCTGGATAGTAACTTGGACTACTTGATGAAAAGCGGGGGCGTATATTTATGGATTCTGAAGAATAACAACCCACCTCGTGTGTTTTATGTAGGCGAATGCGGAAATTATTTTGTAAGGTTCAGGGACCATTTTACATTTCATATGGCTGGTAGGTACGTATTCTGGGATATTGATGATGGAGATGATTATATTAAATTACTTGCAGATAGGATAATAAAGGAGAACGCGCCGGACAAAATCCCTTTTGACCTCTCAAAGGGAAAGATATTCTTTCCTAAAGTATATCCTTACAGTGTAGCCAATGGGCTATTGAAGGATGTTTTTACGTCAGAATTTCTTGATAAGGAATATTATGATTGCAGGCTTAAATTCTTAAATAACCTTTCGTTTGCTTTTGGCACATTTGATGCGAATAATCAAAGCAAAAAGGAAGTTGCAAAAATGCGCAGGGGAATTGAGACAGCTTTAATTGATGGAGTAGTGAACACATATGACAGTGGCGGAAAATTAAAAACTCCGCGCACGACAATAGTCGGAATGCGAAGTAGTAGGGGCAAAAGGAAGCTCGACATTAAACATGACGGGGAATCGGATAAGGTTCTGAAAGAAGTGACAAATGTAATATCCTGTAAATGGTGATGTGAGTTTGTGCAAAAGCGGTCTTGTTTTTAAAGCTAATTTGATATAATGAGCATCTATGAATGCTGTAACTCTTGTTTTCACGGCCATCCTCCTGTTCACCATCGGCTACAGGTTCTATGGGCTGTTCATAGCCACCAGGGTCCTGGGGGTGGATGTGCGCAGGCCCACGCCCGCCGAGCGGATGGCGGACGGGCACGACTATGTGAAGACGAACAAATATGTCCTTTTCGGCCACCATTTCGCCGCCATCTCCGCCGCCGGGCCTTTGCTGGGGCCGGTGCTGGCGGCCCAGTTCGGTTTCCTGCCCGGCGCCCTGTGGATATTGATCGGCGCTGTGCTGGCCGGGGCGGTGCACGACATGGTGATTCTTTTCGCCTCGGTGCGCCACAACGGGCGCAGCCTGCCCAAGATCGCCGAGCACGAGATCGGCAAAACCACCGGCCATGTGGCCTCGGTGGCGGTGCTGTTCATTCTGATCCTGGCCATGGCGGGGCTTTCCATCGCCATGGTCAACGCTTTGTACGACAGCGTGTGGGGGACGTTCACCGTCTTCTCCACCATCCCGATAGCCGTGCTGATGGGGCTGTGGATGCAGAAGATACGCCCCGGAGATGTGGTCGGCGCCAGTGTCATCGGCGTGGTGTTGCTGCTGTTGGCGGTGGTCAGCGGGCCGATGGTGGCCCAGTCGCCCCTCATGGCGGGGCTGCTTTCCTTCTCCAAGCTGGAGCTCTCCTTCATCATCCCGGTCTACGGGTTCATGGCCTCCGCCCTGCCGGTGTGGCTGTTGCTGGCTCCTCGCGATTACCTTTCGTCGTATCTGAAAATCGGCACCATATTCATGCTGGTCGCCGGGATATTCATCATCCAGCCGGATCTGCAGATGCCCGCGCTGACCGAGTTCATCCACGGTGGCGGGCCGATCATCCAGGGGCCGGTGTTCCCATTCATCTTCATAACCATCGCCTGCGGCGCCCTTTCCGGATTCCACGCGGTGGTCTCCTCCGGCACCAGCCCGAAGATGATCGCCAGCGAGAAGGATATCCTGTTCGTCGGCTATGGCGCCATGCTGATGGAGGGCCTGGTGGCCATAATGGCGCTGGTGGCGGCATGTGTCCTGATGCCTGCCGATTACTTCGCCATCAACTCCTCGGCGGCGGCCTACGCCAAGCTGGGCATGGCCCCGGTGGCCCTGCCGGAGATCGCCGCCCAGGTGGGAGAGACATTGCAGGCCAGACCAGGCGGGGCGGTTTCCCTGGCCGTGGGGATGGCGTACATATTCTCCTCCCTGCCATATATGGAAACGCTGATGGCCTACTGGTACCACTTCGCCATCATGTTCGAGGCGGTGTTCATCCTGACCGCCATCGACGCGGGCACGCGCATTGGGCGCTTTTTGTTGCAGGAGATGATCGGAGCTTTCATCCCCAAATTCAAGGAGCCGGGATGGATTCCCGGCATCGTGGCCGCCAGTTTCCTCTTCACAGTGTCGTGGGGTTACTTTGTGGTGATGGGGAACATCACCACAATCTGGCCCGTCTTCGGCATGAGCAACCAGCTGCTGGCTTCCATCGCCCTGACGGTGGGAACCACCATGATCATCCGCATGGGCAAGGCGCGTTATGCGTGGATCACTGGCGTCCCCGCCATGTTGGTGGCGTTCATAACGCTATACGCCGGATATTTGACGGTGACCGGGAACTTTTTGCCCAATGGCCTGTACTTCCTGTCGGCGGTGTCGATTGTGATCATGCTGCTGGCCACGGCGGTGATAACGTCGGCGGTCTTGCGCTGGGCCGATCTGTTGAAGATCAAAAACCCTGTCCGGGATGAATATGGCGAAATGGTTCTGGTCCCTGTGGCAGAGGAGTAGGGCTCCACTTTTCCGTATCATATGGCGTGGAAAGTCTGGTGAATCGATTTCTTGAAAAGGGGGATGGCGTGCTGATGTTCCCTTATCCGTTTTCCATGAAATGGCGAGACTGAAATAGAAAAAGGGGGAGGCCATGGATGGGAGGGAGAAGGGGACTATAAGGATCCTGTCGGTTCCCAACAGGAAGGAACAGGCGGTCGCGGTGGCCGACTACCTGATCCAGATATTCAAAAAAGCCCCCAGGGAAAAGCCAAAAGTCGAAGCCCTGCTTGGCAAGGCCCCGGTGGATCTGGTCAGTGGCGTTTCCAGGCATATCGCCGAAAAGATAATTGCCAGGCTGAAGGCTTTGGGGGCGGACGCCGAATTCCGCCCAAAGCAGGCCGCCACCCCGGTGGAGGCTCAAAGATCAGAAAAGGCGACGGAGTCCTCAGGATCATCCATAGCGCCGCAAAGGCAGCCGTCCCCCGACAAGAGGGAATCTCCTTCATCAGATAAGGAACAGTCCGGCAAACCCCAGGCTGACAAAAGAAAGCTGGCGCTGGCCGCCATGGTCGCGCTGCTTCTGGCGGGTGTGGCGTATTTTTGGGGCCAGGGAGGTGGCCGGGCGCCCACGGGGCCTTCGTCCGGTGAACTTGCCTCTTCTGCACACTCCTCCAGGGATCCTGGGATTGGCGCCCATTTCTCCGCCCGCAGAATAGTGGATGAATTCGACAAGACCCACGCTCCCCTATTCGATAAACGACTGGCGGATGGGCTGGCGGAGGCGATCCGGGAATACGCCAGGCTTTTCCCCTCGAAGAATGGCTCATCGAATGTGAAGGTGGATTACTCCTATATCCAGGAGGAGGTTTCCAAGTTCAGGCTCACATACAATGTGAAGGGGGAGGGGGGAGCGTTTGTGGTGGAGGCGCCGCTTTTTACCAGTTCCCCCCGATACCAGGAAAACATACCCACCCTGGCGGGCGCTCTGGCCGAAGCGGTGGATAAGCTTGGCGCTTCCGTCTATCGGCCCGATTCCCTGGAAAGAGCGAAAGGCTCCCCAGGCAAGCTGGCCCTGCAGGCGATGGAAAGGCTGGACAGCTTGGCTGTTCTGCTGGCCCTGTCCGGCATAGGGCAGGAAGTGGGCCCCTCCCGGCTGGATCCTGCCGCCTTCATTGAATCGGCCAACCTTATGTCATGGATGGCGTATATAAAATCTGTCCAGGAAACCCGCAAGCTGCCGGACATGCTGGGAGCGATGGCCGTGGCCAATCATCTGCTGGCGGCGCTGTTCATAGAAGCTGGAAACCCGGATCTGGCCGAAAGCCGGGCGCTGGTTTGGATGGGGTTGGGCTATCCCGCGGCGTCTATTTCCGCATTGGCCGAGACCCCCGGGGCGGAGGGAAAGCTTGTTTTTGCCGTGGGGAAAAATGACGCCGCCCAGGTGGAAAAAGTGGGGAATGGCGATAAACCGCTCCAAAAGCTGGCCATGTATCTGTCCGCGCGGATGGCCCGGGAAGCTGGGCTGGATCAAGAGGTGGATCGTCGCATAACCGAGATGTTGAGGGAGCATCCTGACTTTATGCCAGGGATCGGTTATGCCATATCCCACGGAACCCCGGACATGGCCCGCCTGGCTCCGACGTATGGGATGGAGGTTTCCCGCCGAAGCCTGTATGCGGAGGAGAAGCTGCTGGATATGGCATGGGTGGAAAAGAATTCTGCGATGGCGGCCACGATCTCCGGCGCCCACAACGCCCAGACGGGGATGGAGGAGATGCTGAAGCTGGCCGTGGATATCCTGGGCAAATCAGAAAAACTGCGCGGGGAGGAGAGAATACTGACCTTTGATTTCTGCGCCCAATGGCTGGCCGAGGAGCTGAAGGAATCGGCCTTTGCCATGTATAAGGCGGAGCGAGAGACCCTGGCCAGGGATGAGGAGATCAATTACTACCAGGAGATGATCGGGCGCTTGTGGCCGGACTCGGACGTGAACCTGCTGGTTCGAATCCAGCGGATGCGGGATGTGGCCGATTTTGAGGGGGCGGACAAGGTGGCTGGGAGCGTGGCGATGGACTCCGCCGATGGACGGTTGGTGGAAGAGTTGGCCGATCTTTTTACTGGCAGTCCGGAGAAGAACATGCCGGGCGTGATAAGAACGCTGGAAGCGCTGCGCGCCAAAACGCCTCCCACCGGGGAGGCGGCCTTGCGGCAGGAGCGGATATATCGGATGCTGGGTTTCGAACCGGTGGCCCGGGAACTTATGAGACGCGCACTGACGCAAAATCCATCCGATGTGCGGCTGTATGGCGCAGTGGCCAAGCTTCCCGAATCGGACAGGCTTTTCCAGATGGGGGAATTGTCATTCGCAGGCTCTGCCAGCTTCTTTTTATACGCGGGGCGATGGGCGGAGGAGAAAGGCGATTTGGAGAAGGCGGAAGCTTATTACCAGCGGGCTTTGCGGCTGGGCGGATCCGCCGCAGCTGTGGAGCGGCTGGTGGATATATATGTGGCCCGATCCGATTTTTATAAGGCGGAAAAAGCGCTTAAGGGCTATCTGAAAAAGGGTGACGATTCCCGGGAATATGACGCGGCCAGGAACAAGCTGGCCCGGCTATACCTGGAGCGGAAGAGGCCCGATGACGCATACCACCTGATCAAGGGGATCGAAGGGACATGGAGCGGTGAATCGATGGTTCTATACGCCAGGGCGGCGGAAACCCTGGGGGAGGACACCGAGGCGGCGATGTTCCACAATATGGCGTTGGAGCGCCATCCCTCCAGCCCGGCGCCGGTGGAACTGGCCTTGTTCCATCTGCGTCAGGGGCGGCGAGACGAGGCGGCCAGCCTGCTGCAGGATTACAAGCGGTATAACCCTCCGGGGTACTATTTCCATGGGATCGTGGAGCATTTTGGGCAGACGGGGAATGCGGCGGATGTGGTGAAATTCATTTCCGAAGTGGAGGATGGCAAGCCGGAAAAAAATCTGTTCCATGCCATATGGAGGGAGTTGATGAATATCCAAGCATACAAGGCTGCCGCTCTGGCCGTCCTGCCCCATATGAGCGGTCCGCTGGAGGAGACTCCCTATTCCTACGCCGGGCGATACTACCAGGCGATGGCCAGGGAGGAGCCGGACAAGGCGTCGGCGGCCCTGGGCGAGGCGATGAAGGCGCTGGAGGATGACAAGCTCAAGTGGATCTATTTCGGCTCGTGGCTGGTCACCCGGGGATATTACGCCGAGGCGCTGGGTGTGTTCGATGAATATGCGCAGGCGCTTCAGGGATGGTCCGGCCATGCGGCGGTGCGGATGGGGGGCGCCTGGCTTTTGGGAGGGCTGGGGGAGGAGGCGAAAAACGTTGTGAAAAAAAGAATCGCCGCCCCCTCCACCAGCAGATGGCATGCGGCGCTGGCCGGGTACTACCTGGGGGATGTGGAGGAGGAAAAGCTTCTGGAGCTGGCCGCCGATCTGGGTTCCAGGGTGGAGGTTCTGTATGCCCTGGGCGTGGACCGGCAAACCAAAGGCCAGACCGAAGAGGCGGAGAAGTTTTTTATAATGGCCCTGGAAACCGGCGATAGCCAACAGATGGAGTATCACCTGGCCATGGCCGCCGCCCGCCGGGTGGGGGAGAAAGAAGGGTATTGATCCGACGGTATGAAAATGCTTTAATTGCCGGGCGCATCATGATATCGTAAAAAACCTGGCCACGGCCAGGAGCCAAAACTATATTTCTGGGGTGACCATGGGGAATGAAGGCAAAGGCGATGTTCGGATAATATCGGTTCCCACCGAGGGCGAGGGCGCCCTCCCAATCATAAATTATCTTCTGGGCTATTCTAGAAATCCGGCCAGGGACAGGGCGAAGGTCAAGGCCATGCTGCAAAATCTTCCCGCCGTGGTAGCGCGCAATTCCACCCGCCAGAATGGGGAAAAAATAGTGGCGGCCCTGCAAAAGCTGGGCGCCGAGGTGGTGTTCGAGCCTGCGGATCCATTCGGCCAAACAGCCCCGGAGCCCGTGGCCAGTAGCCTAAGCGATCCCCAGTCCTACCACCAGAGTGGCGCCGTCATGACAACGCAAAAACCATCGCCAAAAAGTGGCCGCCGAGCCGCGATTGTATTGATGGTTCTTTTAGCCGTGGCAGCGGCAGTGACATACCAGCAAGGTTTCTGGGGGGGCGATGCCACTGCAACCAAAGCCGCCGCTCCCGCCTCCAAGCCATCTGCGAAAAAGGTCCCCACTCCCATCCAGGCCCAGCCATACATCCTGCCGAAAGGAGACATCCTGGAATTCTATGACAGACAGCACGCCCCCCAATTCGACAGGCGGCTGGCGGATGGATTGGCCGAGGCTGTGCGCGAATACGCCAGATTGTTCCCCGCCGGGGATGAGGCGGCAAAAGTGGTGGTGGATTACACGCCGGAGCAGACCGGGGTGGACGACTGGCGGCTGACCTACCAGATCAGCATGGATCAGGCCCAGGCGAAGGTGGAGGTGCCCCTGACCAACGACCCGGACAAGATAGCGCAGAACATTCCCGACCTGGAAAAGGCGTTGGCCGAGATCGTGAAA
>JAOUPQ010000126.1 GCA_029879765.1 Nitrospinota bacterium
CAGGCGGGCAGTGTGAACCGGATCGACCCAAGGAATATCTGGAGTCTCATGAGCTTCTCTCCTTGAAACTGGAGGGAGTGATACATACGGAAACTGACGCCCTGGCCCTGGTGACCACTCCGGACGGCAAGGGATACACGCTGCGAAGGAACATGTACTTGGGCAAGAATTGCGGACTGATCATAGATATAGAGGAAGAGAGGATCGTGATTCGTGAAATGAAAAAAGATCCGACAGATCCCTTTAGCGATTGGCAAAAAATAGAGAGCGAATTGAAATTAAGACCAGAGGAGGGTACTTAAGTGAGTGCTATGTCAAGAAATATATTGGCCATTTGCGCCGCGTTGGCATTGGCCGGATGCGCCAGCGGCAAGCCCGGGGTCAAGGATGCTGACACAGCCGCCCCCACAGGCTCGGTGAATATACTGGATGTGAAAGCGTCCGGGAATGGCGAAAAGGTGGATCTTGTGGTCTCGGCCGATGGGGCCCTGCAGTTCACCGCGTTCAAAATGTCCGACCCGGCCCGGTTGATCATGGATATGAGTAAAACAAGCCTGCCTGGCTCCGATAAGGAGATGAAGGTGAACATTGGGCCTGTGCTGTCCGTGAAACCTCTTTATTTCGAATCGTCCAACGACTCCAGGCTGGAGATCGAGCTGGCCGAGGATATCGACTATGTGATAAACAGCGATAATCCCTCGGAAGTGTTGATATCCATATATCCCAAAGGATCCGCCGCCGCCATAGCCGCGCTGGAGGAGGCGAGAAAAACCGAAGAGCAGCCGATGGCCATCGATGCGCCCATGGCCATCGACGCGCCCCTTGCAGAGGATGCGCCCCTGGCCATGGAGAGCCAGGAACCGCCTGTGATGGCAGGCGTCGCGACCCCTGCCCCCATGGAGGCGGCCGTGGAGCCCCAGGCCGAAGAAATGATGGTGGAGCCGGTGGTGGAAGAGATCGCCGGAGTGCCCATGGGGGATGACACCATCTTGCTGGCCGGACCCCAGGTGGCGGGCGAGCTGAAGTTAATGAATGTGGAATACAAGCAGTTCAAGGGACTGAGCCGGGTCGTGGTGACCATGAACCAGCCGGGCGCCCCCTACATGCTGCTTTCCAGGGACAATATGAACAGGCTGACACTGGATCTGCCAGGCTCGGTGATGGATAAAAGCGACGAGCGCCTGATCAACGTCAACGTGGAGGAATCGAAGATTTCCAACGTCGCCGTATTCCAGTTTTCCACCGGACGAAAACCGATGGTCAAGGTGGTGGTGAACCTTTCCGAATCCTCCTTATACAACGTCTCCAGCGAAGGGGACAAAATATACCTGGATGTAGGTGAAGAAGCCCTGGTGGCCCTGGCGGCCATGCCGGAGGAAGAGCAGATCCAGAAGTTGCAGCCTGCGGAAGATCTGGAATTTGAAGAGAAGAAATACGAAGGCGCCAAGATATCGCTCGATTTCTTCAAGGCGGACATTCACAACATCCTGAGGATCATCGCCGATGTGTCCAACCTGAACGTGATTACTTCAGGCGCCGTCAAGGCCGATGTCACCATAAAGCTCAAAAACGTCCCCTGGGACAGGGCTTTGGAGGTGATACTGAAGAACACGGGAATGGACATGATCCGCGAAGGCAACATTATCCGGGTGGCCACCGCCGACTCCATCCAGAAGGAGAAGCAGCGGGAGGAGGCGGCCCAGAAGGTGGAAGTGGATCTGGCTCCTCTACACACCAAGATATTCGAAGTCAACTACGAGACCGCCGCCAAGATGAAGGCCAACCTGGAGTCTATAAAGAGCGAACGGGGGAAGATCGAGATTAATGATCGGACCAACACTCTCATAGTCAAGGATATCAAGGCCAGGATCAGCGAAATGGCAAAATTGATCCGGGCTCTGGATAAAAGAGAGCAGCAGGTGCTCATCGAGGCCAGGATCGTGGAAGTCACCCACAGCCATGCCCAGGAGCTGGGCATCCAGTGGGGCGGATACTGGAACGGAGTTTCCAACCGTAACTTCCCCAACACAGTGGGAGTTACGGGAACATCCAGCGGGCCGCTGAACCAGCCCGGGGGTGGAACCATGGTTGATCTGCCCACCAGCGCCACCACCGGCGCCCTGGGCATAACCCTGGGGCATGTCAATGGTGTGGCCCTGCTCGACGCCAGGTTGATGGCCATGGAAAACGCGGGCACTGGCAGGATCATCTCCATGCCCAAGATTACCACCATGAACAACAAGGAAGCCTCCATAGAATCGGGCCGGGAGATACCTTATCAGTCCACCGCCGACGGCGGCGGCACCCAGACCGCATTCAAAAAGGCTACCCTGTCGCTGAAGGTGACTCCTCACATCACGCCGGATAAAAACGTGCGGATGGAGATCGCCGTCAACAAGGATGAGGCGGATTTCGCCAACCGCGTGGCCGGCGGCGCGCCTCCGATCCTGACCAAACAGGCCCAGACCGAGGTTCTGGTCCAGGACGGCAGCACAACGGTTATTGGCGGATTGTTCAAGGATACCGACGACAGCGCCCAGGCCAAGGTTCCAGGATTCGGAGATATCCCGCTGATAGGGTGGTTGTTCCGAAACAAAGCCATATCCAAGACCGGCGAGGAATTGTTGATATTCATCTCTCCCAAGATCGTAGAGTGATATAATGAGGATGACTAGGAGAATATATATGATGCGGAAAATAATGATGGCCGTTGCGCTGGCTCCGATGATGGCGGTTGTTCTGCTCTCCGGCTGCAGCTCCATGGAAGGCGAATCGACCGCTGACCATCGCGTGGGGCCAGTGGGGCCCACCTATCCCAGCGGATATTACTTTGACGGAACTGTCACCCCCCACTCTGTTGTGCCTCCTTCGTCGGTGGTATTCCTTGTTCGGGTGTATGACTCCAACGGCAACCTGGTTCCCAACGTTCCGGTGTACTGGGGTGGACCTGATGACGCGGGTATATCCACCACGGGATATGATGGCATCGCTGTGTTTATGCTGCAGATAAAAGCGGCGGGCGGAGGCGGTATCATGGGATCCGTGATGTATAACACATTTACTGTGGAGGATACTTATTTGACCATACCTCTGCAGATTGTTCCGTCCGGCGGTTGATCCGGATCGAAAAGTAATCGACGAGCCGATATAAGGCTCGTCGGGCAGAAGAGAAGTACGACAGTGTATAAAGAGCGGGTCGAGCTTGGTTCTCGCTCCTACGAGATAGTGATCGGGGCGGGCGCGCTGGAACAGGCAGGCGCCCTGCTCGCCAGGCAATGCGATAGAACGCTGGTGGTCACCAACCGGCGGGTGGACAGGCTGCATGGTGGTCGTCTGTACGCCAGCCTGGACAAAGCGTCGGTAAGGTGGAAAAAGGCCCTCTTGCCGGAAGGCGAAGAGAGCAAGAATATCGCCTCGGTGGCCAGGGTGCACGACATTCTGGCGCGGGACGGATATGACCGGGATTGTGTGGTGACCGGTTTTGGTGGAGGTGTTACAGGAGATATAGCCGGTTTTGCGGCGGCCACTTACATGCGAGGCGTGAAAGTGGCCCAGATACCCACCACTTTGCTGGCGCAGGTGGACAGCTCGGTGGGTGGGAAGACTGGTGTGAACCATCCGATGGGGAAGAACCTGATCGGGTCGTTCCACCAACCATGTATGGTGGTGGCGGATATTGACGCATTGAGGACCTTGCCCAGGGCGGAGGTCTTGTGCGGTGTGGCGGAAATAATTAAGTATGGCGCCATCGCCGCGGAGGACTTTTTCGAGTTCCTGGAAAAGAGCGCCGAAAAGCTGATAGATCTGGATACGAAAACGGTGGCGCGGGCGGTGCGGACAAGCTGTCGCATCAAGGCGCGGGTGGTGGAGTCGGACGAGCTGGAGGGTGGCCGCAGGGCCATATTGAACTTCGGCCACACAGTGGGACATTCCATCGAAGCGGTCACCGGATATAAGGTGTTTAAGCATGGCCATGCGGTGGCCATGGGTATGGTGGTGGCCTCCATACTCTCCTGCATAAAAAGCGGGTTGAAGGAAAAGGACGCGGAAAGGATAGCCGGCCTGATAAAAAGAACAGGCCTTCCCGCGGCGCCGCCAGTTGGTCTGACGATTAAAAGCCTATTAAAGGCGATGGAGCATGACAAAAAGGTGAAAGCCGGAAAGATCAGGTTCGCGTTGTTGCCCAGGCTTGGGGAGTGCGAGATCCGGGATGACATAACCCTGGAGGAGATCACCATGGCGATTGAAAAAAGTCGGCTTCAAAACGAACGATGAACAGAAAAGAAATTTTCCGGAGGATATGGAGATGAGTGAATTCATGAGAACTAAAAGTTCTATGTGGGGTGGATTTACAGCGGCGCTGATGGCTCTGGTGTTGGTGATGGCTACCCTTTCAGGTTGCACAGCGACTGAAACAAGCCACCCGCCTGCGGATACCAGGAAAACCAAATTCGATGCGTGGGTTGTCAACCTTACCGTCCCTGGCGCTCCTCTGAACACAGCGTACATCGGTGGTGATGCTGAAATGGTTGGATATCTGCAAGGAACGGGAACCCATGTGGCCTTCTTTCTTCCACCAGGTCTCGGATGGCCTTACTTGTACGGCATGGAGATTACAGAAGATCCCGACACGGGCGGGTGGATTATTGAATATAAGGAAAGCTGTGGGGATGTTAATTTCTCAAAGGCGTGTGTGCATGAGGATTGGTGGTTTTACCAAAAAATTGACCAGATGGGCCATGCAAGAATGACATTCTGGGTATGGGCTTGGACAGGCTATTACGACATAATGGCCAGGCCTGTGATCATCACTGGAAGCGGAACCCCAGGCCATAAAATGGAATTCGAACAGAAGATAAGGGTCTATTTCAGTCGGGATCTCTACGGATACTACGACTAAAGTAATGTAACCGGAGCCACACCCTTTTAGGGGGGATATGGCGAGGCAAGGAAAATAAGTTTTACCGGAACGAATGGTCCGTCGGGGCCATTCGTTCCGCGTTTTGAATGACTGCGCTGGACATGCCCTGGCGAGCATGGCCAAAGCCTTCGAGGGCATATCCGGCAAAACAGCGGATTCTCCATTCCTCCAAAGCCACTGCCGATAGGCATGTTCCTCATCCCTGGTTCTCCCCCCGCTCCAACCATATGCTTTTAAATCAACCGGATCATCCTTTCTGTCCAATAGCGTCGGACTGCGATCTATCACTCCACCCCTCTTCCCCCTCCCGGGCCGCCTCTTCCCTCTTTTCTGTTATAATCCATAATTCCAACAAACCAAACAGGAGTCCTGATGAGCGATCTGGCCAAGAGCTATGAACCGGCCGAGGTGGAGAAAAAATGGAGAGAGCAATGGGTGCGCTCCGGCGCCTTCCATGCCCGGGATACATCCCCCCTGCCCCCATATTGCATAGTCATTCCGCCGCCCAACGTCACCGGAGTCTTGCATATAGGCCATGCTCTCAACAACACGCTGCAGGATATCCTGATGCGCTACAAACGAATGGATGGCTACAACGCCCTCTGGATGCCGGGCACGGACCATGCCGGCATCGCCACCCAGAACGTGGTGGAGCGCCAGCTGGCCTCGCAGAACATCGACCGCCGATCCATGGGCCGCGAGAAGTTTGTGGAAAAAGTGTGGGAGTGGAAGGCGCAGAGCGGCGGCGCCATAGTGGAGCAGCTCAAGACCATGGGCGCCTCCTGCGACTGGGAGAGGGAGCGCTTCACCATGGACGAGGGGCTGTCCCGCGCCGTGCGGGAGGTCTTCGTCCGCCTGTACGATGAAGGGCTCATCTACCAGGGTGAGTATATGATCAACTGGTGCCCCCGCTGCCATACGGCGCTGTCCGACCTGGAGGTGGAGCACGACGAACGCGATGGACACCTGTGGCACATCCGCTATCCCCTGGCCGACGGCTCCGGCGCCCTGACCATCGCCACCACCCGCCCGGAGACCATGCTGGGAGACACCGCTGTGGCGGTCCACCCGGAGGATGAGCGGTACCAAAGCTTCATAGGGAAGAGCGTGACCCTGCCGATCATGCAGCGGCCCATCCCTGTGATCGCCGATGACTACGTGGCGCGGGAGTTCGGCTCCGGCGCCTTGAAAATCACCCCCGCCCACGACCCCAACGACTTTGTGATCGGGGAGCGCCACGGGCTGGAAGTGATCAAGGTGATCGCGGACGACGGAACCATGGCCGGGGCCGCCGGGCCGCACTACAGTGGGATGGATCGCTTCCATGCCCGCACAGATATAGTCAAGAAGCTGGAAGCGGATGGTCTGCTGGAGAAGGTGGAGCCCCATCGCCACGCCGTGGGGACCTGTTACCGCTGCCACACGGTGATAGAGCCGAACGTTTCCAAGCAGTGGTTCGTGAAGATCGCCCCATTGGCGGAGCCTGCCATCAAGGCGGTGGAGGATGGGCGGGTGCGCTTTGTGCCGAAGAACTGGGAGAACACCTACTTCGAGTGGATGCGCAACATCCGCGACTGGTGCATCAGCCGCCAGATATGGTGGGGCCACCGCATCCCCGCCTGGACCTGCATGGAATGCGGCCAGATGACCGTGGCCCGGCAGGATCCCACCCAATGCCCCCAGTGCAACTCGGCCAAACTGGAGCAGGAGACCGATGTGCTGGACACTTGGTTCTCCTCGGCGCTGTGGCCTTTTTCCACCATGGGGTGGCCGGATAAAACCGAAGCGCTGAAAACTTTCTATCCCACTTCCACTCTGGTGACCTCATTTGACATCATCTTCTTCTGGGTGGCCAGGATGATCATGATGGGGCTCAAGTTCATGGACGATGTTCCCTTCAGGGACGTATACATCCACGCCCTGGTGCGCGACGCCGAGGGGCAGAAAATGAGCAAGACAAAGGGGAACGTGGTGGATCCTTTGGAGGTGATGTCCCGCTTCGGCTCCGACGCGCTGCGCATGACCCTAACCGCCCTGGCCGCCCAGGGGCGGGATATCAAGCTGGCGGATGAAAGGATCGAGGGATATCGCAACTTCACCAACAAACTTTGGAACGCCAGCCGGTTCGCCCTGATCAACCTGCCCCAGTTCGACTTCTCCAAAACCACCGTGGATCGGGACGACCTGGATATGGCGGACAAGTGGATACTCTCCCGGATGAACAGAACCATCGACGCCACCCGCACGGCCCTGGATGGGTATCGCTTCAACGAGGCAGCCGCCGCCATGTATCAGTTCATATGGGGGGAGCTTTGCGACTGGTATGTGGAGATGATCAAACCCCGGCTATCCGGCGAGGAGCCGGGCGGCGACGCGGCGCGCAACACCCTGGCCCATGTCATGGAAACAACCCTGCGGCTGCTCTCCCCGGTGATGCCTTTTATCACAGAGGAGCTGTGGCAGAGGTTCAAGCCTGGCGGTGATTCCATAGTCCACGCCTCATACCCGAAGGTGGACACGGCGCGCATAGACGAGGAGGCGGAGCTGGAGATGCGGTTGGTGATGGAAGTGACCACTGTGGTGCGCAACATCCGGGGCGAGCTGGGGGTCAAACCCTCCCAGTTGCTGAAGGTTGTGCTGAACACCGCCGGCGCCCAGGGGCTGGAATCCACCCTGAGCCGCCAGGCGCCTTTCATCAACAAGCTCGCCCGGATCGACAGCCGTATCTCCACCGGGCAGGGGGATATCCCGGAGAACAAGGTTGTGGGGGTGGCCCAGGGGGTGGAGGTGTATGTGGACCTGTCCGGCCTGGCGGGGGAGGACGAGAGGCGCGCCAAGCTGGAAAAGGAATTGGCCAAAGTGGAAAAAGAGATCAACTTTTTTTCAAAAAAACTTATGAACCGCGGATATGTGGACGGAGCCCCGGCGGCTGTGGTGGCCAAGGATCGCGAAAAGCTGGAAGGATACAAGGCGGATGCCATGAAACTGCGGGAGCATTTGAAGGGGATATAGGGGCTGGCCCCGAATTTCATTTTGCTATCGCCGGGAGGACAGCTACAGGGGGCCGGTTTCCGGGCAAGAAAGCCGCGCAAATCATTGCGCTCATACAGGTTGCTGTTCTGGTGGGAAGCGCAGGGGGAAATGAAGCCTCCCCTTCATCCGCCCCGATGGGAAGGATAATTGGTGAGGGAGATTAGAAAACCCGTATGGCCGTGACTTGCCGTAAATTAAAGCGCTCAGTTTAAGGGCGCGGATATTTCAGGCGCCCACCCTGTGGACGCTGGCCGCACCCGGCCCCTCCCGCCGGGAGGGGATTGAGAATATTCTGTCTGCCAGCGCCATCCCGGGACCCGGGTGGCGGGAAATTACTCTACTTGTACAATCCAATGATTCCATTTTATACACCCTTTAATAGTTAATCATTAAAGGTTCCCTATAGCGTGTTTATTTCACCAAACACGCTTTTCTTCAAGATATGTGTCATTCCATATTACTGCAATAAAAAACACCCATGGAACAATATACATAACAATCCATATTGGATGATATATAAGCGTATGCGCATAAATAAACCATAAGGCATATACATCATGTGGATCTTCAATATTATACATTGGAAACGCTAAATACACTAAAGTAAACCGCTCCATTTTTCGTCGGTATATATTGGAATACTTCACAGTGCTTGGCCACAAATAATACACCGCTACCCATGTGGTCAACAGAATTACATAGTTCAACAGTGAATAATAAGGGCTCATGCTATCATGTTATATATTTGCTGTTAAATGCTTGGCATAGCTTGA
>JAOUPQ010000370.1 GCA_029879765.1 Nitrospinota bacterium
GCCGTCCGGAATGATCAGGTCCTCCTCCCGGATAACCATCCCGACTATGGCGCCTTTGGGGAATCCTGCGCCTTGCAGCCTCTTGCCGTCCATGCGCGAGCCTGGGTCCACCACAAACTCCAGCAGGTCCGCCACTCCCGCCCGGAGCATCACCACGGAGCGGACCATTCCCTTTCGCATGGCGGTGAGTATCCTTCCGGCGGTCAGGTTGTGGGGGTTGACCACCACATCCAGCCCGATGGAATCGAGCACCGGAAGATAGGTTGTCTCGTCGGTGACCACCACAACCTTACGCACGCCGATCCTTTTGGCCAGAAGGCTCATCATCATGTTGTCCTTGCTGTCGGAGGAAGCGGCCACAAAACAGTCTATCGACTCCGGATCCAGATCCATCAGAAACTCGGTCTCACTCTCCAGATGGATGTTGAGCACTTCCACCTTCTCCAGTTTCTCGGCGGCCTTGCGGGCGATGGTGGAGTCGTTTTCCACCAGGGTCACGGAAACTCCCCTGGAGGAGTACATCTCCGCCAGCCGGGAGCCGATCAAAGAGGCGCCCAGGATCACCATCCGGCGCAAGGGCCCCCCGTCCCTCTTGCGGAATATGGACATGACGAAAGGCTCCGTCTCCTTTGCGGTGAGCACCCACAGCCGGTCGTCGGCCTGGATGGCGTCGGCCCCGGAAGGAACCAGAAATTTCCCCTCGCGCAGAATACCGATGATCAAAAAGGCGTCCAGGGCAAAGTCTTCCTTCACCTTGAAAAGCGGCATGCCGATAATCGGCAATCCCTCCTGCACGGCAAAGCCGATGAGCGACGCTTCGCCGGCGGCGGCCTCGGAATAATCGAAAGCGCCGTGGATGCTGAGAATACGGTCTATATGGCTCACCGACTCCGCTTCAGGATGGATCACAAGATCCAGCCCCAGCTCCTCCGGGATCAGCAGCCCCTGGGAGAACCATTCCTCGTTTCGGATGCGGGCGGCCTTTTTTAACGCGCCCAGCTTCCCCGCCAGCAGGCAGGCGGTCAGATTCACCTCGTCAGACTCCGTGACGGCGATAAACACGTCCGGCGCCTCGGCCACGGCCTGGCGCAATGTGGCGGCGTCCAGCACATCCTCCCGGATCACCCGCACATCCAGGGCGCCCTCCAGCATGGCGGCGGCTTTCTTGTTCTTCTCTATCATCACGATATCGAAGCCAAACCGCACCAGTTCCCGGGCCACGTTCTGGCCCACACGTCCAGCCCCGGCGATCACACACCGCTTCCTGGTCTGTTTTTCGCGGGAAGCTTTTCCGTTGAATAATCCGGATAGCATCATTTCACCTGGTTGTTCCGAAGATCCCCATGACCTAAAAGAGTAGATCTTATTCCTATTTTGGCCGCCACGCAAGACAGATGGGGAGACTGCGTTACAATGGATATAAAGTAGCCACTGGATCGCCATGAACCTTACGCCTTCGTATATGAAACTGAGCGACACGGGGGAGTTGCAAAGTCGCGCAGAGCGGATGGCCCGCATGCTCAAAAAGTGCGCCCTGTGCCCCCGGGCCTGCGCCGTGGACAGGACCTCCGGCGAACTGGGCGAATGCAAGGCCGGGGCTGGGATAATGGTCTCCAACGCCTTCCTCCATTTTGGCGAGGAACCGCCACTGGTGGGGATGGGTGGTTCCGGAACCATTTTCCTCACCCATTGCAACCTGCGGTGCGTCTTCTGCCAGAACTTCCACATCAGCCATATCGGCCACGGCGAAGAGGTGGGCGCCGACGAGTTGGCCCGGATGACGCTTCAGTTGCAGGCCATGGGAGCGCAGAACATAAACTTCGTCACCCCCACCCACTATGCGCCGCAGATAGTCGAGGCGGTAGCCATCGCCGCCGAGCGGGGACTGCAGCTTCCCATCGTGTGGAACTGCGGAGGCTATGAGTCTTTGCCGGTGATCCGGGCGCTGGAGGGGATCGTGGACATATACATGCCGGATAAAAAGTTTTTCGACAATGACTCATAGGCCAGATATATGGACGCGCCCAATTATCCGAAGGTGGCCCGTAGCGCGGGGGTGATGGTGTCGCTGGTAGGCGCGGACATGAACCTGAAAGAGAAGCTGTTCTGCGTAATAGCCTACACACCCAAGGCGACGGTGCAGGCGGCCATCGGGGCCGTGCCACTGGAGGCTG
>JAOUPQ010000127.1 GCA_029879765.1 Nitrospinota bacterium
GAAAAGAATCGGGCGACTTCCCGGTTTTCAGGGGAAAGGCGCCTGCATCGGGGCGGGAATTTGCCCTATGGGGCCAGGGAATTTGGCTCTGGAATCCGGGGGAAATATACCAATGGCTCTGTCTGCCAGGTCAGCGGATCATCAGGCGGGTGACCAGCCTGGTGATCCAGTCGTAGGGGGGCATGACTGTCCAAAGCTGGTTGAATCTGGATTGGATAAACACCCCTTTTTCATGGGAGAATTCCGCGAAGCCATATTCCCCATGATAGCGGCCCATGCCGCTGTGGCCCACGCCGCCAAATGGAACGCCGAACGTGACGAACTGCCATACGGCGTCATTCACCGCGGCGGTTCCGGTGACGGTTCCGCGCAGCACCTGCTCCGTCCTGTGCTTGTCGTTGTCGAAATAATATAGCGCCAGAGGCCGGGGGCGGGAGTTGACGTAGGCCATGGCGTCTTCGATGCTGTCGTATGGGATAACCAGCGTCACCGGGCCGAATATTTCTTCCTTGGCCAGATCCATGTCATCTGTCACATTGTAAACGAAGGTGGGAGGAATCTTGCGCGATGAGGGATCGAACACCTCACCGTAAGGATTGGCCTCCACGATGGTGGCCCCTTTTTCCCGGGCGTCCTCCAGTTCCCTGATGATCCTGGCGTAATGCCGCTCGTCGATTATGGCGGTGTAGTCCGGGTTGTCCACCATGGAGGGATAGTTTTTGGACGCATGGGCCGAAGCCGCCTGGATGAACCGCTCCTCCATCCCCGCTTGCACCATGACGTAATCCACGGAAACGCACGACTGCCCCGCGTTAAGAAGCTTGGCGGTGATGACGCGGGCCGCGGCGGTCTCCAGGGGAAAATCGGGATGGATGATGGCCGGATTCTTTCCTCCCAGTTCCAGGGTGACGGGGGTCAGGTTATCCGCCGCCGCATGCAGGACGTCCACCCCCCTGGCGGTGGCGCCGGTATACAGGATCCGGTCGAAGGGGGCGCGGGTCATGGCGCGGGCGGTCTCCGGGCCACCCAGGACCACGGCCACCTGGTCTTCGCTGTATACCTCCCGCACCAGCCGGGCGAAAAGGGCGCTGGTGGCTGGTGTGTGTTCGCTCATTTTCAGGATCACCCTGTTCCCCGCCGCCAGCGCCGCGGAGAGGGGAGTGGCCGCCAGCATCATGGGAAAGTTCCACGGGACGATGATCCCCACCACCCCCAGCGGCTGGCGAATCACCCTGGCCGTGGCCGGCCAGAACCAGATGGAGGTGAGTTTTCGCGGGGTGCGCATCCATCCGGCCAGATGGCTTTTTATATGGCGGATATCCTCCAGGGCGACGCCCACTTCCATAATCCTGGTCTCCTGGGGGGATCGGCATCCGAAATCGTGGTTTATGGAGTCCACGAAGTTTTCCTCGTTCTCCTTCACCAGGCGGAAAAGGGAATCGAGGGCGGCCCTTCGCTCCTGGAGGGAGGGGTATGGATTCTTAAGGAATGCGGCTTTTTGCAGGTCGAAGAGGCGTCGGACCTGTTCCGGGCTGGTTTCCTCCGGGGCAAGGGCGCCCTGGTTCTTGCTCATGACCGTCTCCACGGTTGAAGATGTTCAGCGCGTTATGAAAATACCAGCGTCACTATATCATGTTCCAGCAGGCGCCATATCCTTTTCTTTATTACACCGACTGATGAATGGGTATAACGTTGGTGATCTGGAACCGGAAGCGGTACACCTTCCATTCCCCCTCCACCTGTATGGGCAGATCCAGCCCGAAGATCTTTCCCTTGTTGGCCAGGGCCTGCCGATCCTGCAAAGGGAAAAGCGGGGACAAGGCCCAGGTCCATGGCTCCAGTTTTTCCACGTTCTTCACCGGCGCGGCGAAATCGTTCAGCACGCCGCCCGGCCCGATGGTGGTTATCCCCCCTTTGGAGCGATTGTCGGTGAACAGGAAGTCCACCCCCGCCACTTTGTGGCGCGCCCCGTCTATATGCACATAGGCCGCCTTCTCCCAGTCTATGGCCAGCGGCGCGCTGGTGTGGTTTTCCATCCGGATGAATATTCTTTTCTCCTCCACATGGAACCGGATGAGGAACTTGCCATCGTCATAATTCTTGGCCATGGAAACCGACGGCTCCATCAACGTGTAGGTCTGGGTGTATCGGTATGGGGACAGATCCGCGCAGCCGGAAGCCAGCCCGCCCAACATAATGGCCACCAGCGCCAAAACTCCCCACGGCGCGCCATTGCCCTTGCCAAATCTTTTCATTTATTTTCCTCTCGTACAGTCTCCATCAGGCCCGCGGTGACGTCCACCACATCACCCACATCCTTGCCATAAGCCCCGGCGCCGATCTCGTCGGCGAAAGTTTTCGTCACCACCGCGCCCCCCACCATCACCTTGTATGGCAGGTTCCGGGCCCGCACTTCGTCCACCACCAGTTTCATCTGGATCATGGTGGTGGTCATCAGGGCGGAAAGGGCGATGATATGCGCCCCCTCTTTTTCCGCCGCCGCAAAGATATCCTCCAGCGGCACGTTCTTGCCCAGGTCCACCACCTTGTATCCGAAATTGGAGAGCATCAGCACGCATATGTTCTTCCCGATATCGTGGATGTCCCCCTTGACCGTGGCGAATACGATCGTCCCCTTGTTCTGGGTGGAGCCGGACTGTTTCAGCAACGGGTCCAGCACCGCCACGCCGCGCTTCATTGTATCCGCCGCCGCCACCAGGTGGGGGATGAATTTTTTCCGCTGGGCGAACAGATCCCCCAGGTGGCGGATGGCCGGCGTCATGGTGTCCAGGAATATCCCCATGGGGTCACTCCCTTCCGCCAGGGCCTTGTTCACCAGCTCCTCGATATGGCTCTTGTCTCCGTCCAGCACGGCGGCGGAGATCATTTCCAAGGTGGTTTTAGGTCCGGTGTCCTTTTCCTTCGGTTTGTTTTCCGCCTCCTCCATCATGTCTATATACACCCGGCATTGCGGGTCCCGCCCGCAGAACATGGAGGCGGCCGCCGCGGCCCGGTTCATCTCCTCGTCGTACGGGTTGACGATGGCCGCGTCCAGCCCCGCGCCCATGGCCATGGCCAGGAAGCTGGAGTTTATGGCGCCGCGCCGGGGCAGGCCGAAGGATACGTTGGACAGCCCGATCATGGTGGGGACGCCGAACTGGCGTTTCACCTCCCGGATGGTCTCCAGGGTCTGGGCGGCGCCATCCTGCATGGCGGAGACCACCAGCGCCAGGCAGTCGAATATCACCCGCTCTTTCGGCACGCCGTGATCCTCCAGATATCGCAGGATCCTCTCGGCGATCTTCAGTCGGCCGGAGGCCAGCTCCGGTATATCATCCCCGGCCAGCAGGGCGATCACCGAGGCGCCATACTTTTTCACCAGGGGGGTCACCTCCTCCAGGCGCTCCTGCTCCCCATTGATGGAGTTGATCAGCGCCCGGCCGGGGAACAGCTTCAGCCCCGCCTCCAGCGCCGAGACGTAGGAGCTGTCTATCACCACCGGCAGGGGGGTGACGTTCTGCACGGCGGTGAGCGCCTTTTCCATCATCACCGCCTCGTCCACCAGCGGCACTCCCACGTTCACATCCAGGGCCATGGCGCCATGCTCGAACTGTTTGCGGGCGTCGGCGATGACCATGTCCATCCGCCCTTCCTTGATCGACTGGGCAAATGCCTTGCGGCCTGTGGGGTTGATCTTCTCCCCGATTTTTATGAACGGCTGCCCGTCCCCCGCCACCAGCGAGATCATCCTGCTGGTGATGGCCATGGATGGGGCCATGGTCCTGCTTTTGGGCGCCATCCCCTGCAGCGAGGCCCTGGCCATCCTTATGTAATCCGGAGTGGTGCCGCAACAGCCGCCGATGATGTTGGCCCCGGCTTTGGCGAAGGGAACGGCGAAGCTGGCCACTTTTTCCATGGGGGTTTCGAACACTGTCACGCCCCCCCTGTTCACCGGCAGCCCGGCGTTGGGCTGGACACAGATCGGCAGCCCGGTGGACGCGGCGATCCGCTCCACCACCGCCACCATCGGCTCCGGGCCGGTGCTGCAGTTGATCCCCAATATATCCACACCCAATCCTTCCAGGGTGAGCGCCGCGGTGACAGGATCGGTGCCGGTGTCGGTGACTCCATCCACGTTGAATGTCATGGAGGCCACCAGAGGAGTATTGCCCCGCACATCGTTGGCCGCCACCACCGCCGCCTTGATCTCCATCAGGTCGAACATGGTCTCCACCACAATAAGATCCACCCCCGCCTGGACCAGCGCGGCGATCTGCTCGCGGAAGATCTCCACCCCTTCGTCAAAGGTAATCTCGCCTGTGGGGGCCATGATGCCGCCCAGGGGGCCCACGTCCCCGGCCACCAGCGCGTTGGGGGCGCCTTCGCGGGCCAGGGCCACGGCGGCCTGGTTGATCTGGACCAGTCTGTCATGGGCGGAGTAATCCCCCAGGCGCAGCCGGGTGGCGCCGAAGGTGTTGGTTAGCACGATGTCGGCGCCCGCCTCGGCGTATTGGCGGTGGACATCGCGGATGGCGTCGGGACGCTCCAGGTTCCACAGGTCTGGGGCGTGGCCATGGGGCAGGCCCCTGCCCTGGAGCAGGGCGCCCATGGAGCCGTCCAGGATAAATATCCGTTTTTTAATTTCTTCCAGCAGATTCACTGTGCCTTACGCCTTTCTTTTCCATCCAATCACCGCGGAAACCGATTTGCGCGGAATCATGATGTGGCTTTGAGTTACTGTTATTCCGATCCGCTCCGCCTCCACAATCCGGGCCAGCAGGGGCTGGCGCTCCAGGGGCCAGTCTCCATATCCGGGGGAGTATCGCATGGTCCTGTCGAATCCGGCGCGCTGGATGCTGCTTTCGATCCGCTCGTCCACCCGGTCCGCCATGTAGTCCGCCATCAGCCCCCCCACCATCTCCAGCAGGTAGGCCTCGGTGATATCCCCCGCCTTGTCCAGCCGTTCCACTTCCGTCTCCAATCCATCACCGATGGTGACGGCCAGCACCGTGGCCTGGGGGCATTGGCCCAGCAGATTGACCATATCCTTCCCCGTGAACAGTCCGGGAGCGGATGGGGCGGCCACTTCTCCGTCCTCCCCCACGCCGCCTAGCTCGATGGTCTTGTAGACTCCCTTCCCGTGAATCAGGGTGTACGCTTTGGCGATGGCCCGTTTCATCGCCTCGGCCAGGGGGCGCTCCTCCAGCTCATCCACGGTTTTGATGCGGGAGACCCGCATCTCGCGCAGAACCCTGGTTTCGTCAATGGTAAAGGGCAGGTTTTCTATAACCTGCGGCTGTTTTTTCATAATGGGCCGTTTATCTTTGTAAAACTTGAGATTTTAACCGATGGGGATCAGATTGGATAGGGTAAAGATGGGGAGGAAGGTTGTGGGGTGGGGAAATAAAAAAAAGCCCGGCGCATATGCCGCCGGGCCCCTTGCGACGCCAGGATTGCTACCCAGCGAAATTTTTCGAAGCGAAATCCCAGTTTACCAGGTTCCAGAAGCCTTCCAGATACTTGGGGCGGGCGTTGCGATAGTCGATGTAATAGGCGTGCTCCCACACGTCACAGGTCAGCACGGGGGTCTTGCCGTCGGTCAGGGGGCACCCGGCGTTGCTGGTGCTGGCCAGCTCCAGGCCGCCATTGGCGTTCTTCACCAGCCATCCCCAGCCGGAGCCGAAGGTGGTGATGGAGGTCTGGCTGAACTTTTCCTTGAAATCGGCGAAGGAACCGAAGGTGGATTTGATGGCGTCCGCCAGGGCGCCTGTGGGCTCGCCCCCGGCTTTCGGGGCCAGGCAGTTCCAGTAAAAGGAATGGTTCCACACCTGGGCGGCGTTGTTGAACAGTCCGCCGGGGCCGGCCTTGCGGATGATATCCTCCAGAGACATCTCGGCGAACTCCGTGCCCTTGATCAGGTTGTTCAGGTTGGTTACGTATGTGGCATGGTGCTTGCCGTGGTGGAACTCCAGCGTTTCCGCGGAGATGTGGGGGGCCAGGGCGTTTTTGTCGTATGCCAGCTCTGGAAGTTTATGCTCCATAATGATACTCCTCGTTAGTCCATTTTTCTTATCATGATTATAAGCAATGGAAATTATACAATCTTTTTGGCCAAAACAAAACAGGTAAAGCGTCGTGTAAAGTAAAAAGTAAACTACTTCAGGCAATACCTGAGTTTATTCGCATACCAAAGGCCTTGAAATACTGAGCAAAGTCGCCTATGACAATTTAAATTGTCATATAATGAAACTGTGAATATGGCGCCGATATTGCTTGACTGTAAACTGAGCTATGAAGCTGACTAAGCCCGGCATGATTGCGACATAAACGCAACCGCTTGAATATTTAACGTGATATATGATATTCTAAGCGCTGGGAGCGTCTAATGCTTCAACCTGGTCTTGACCTAAGCCTATATATAGACTTAGGTCATAGGCTCCAGGTTAATAAAATAGCAACATATACTGGAATAAGTTGAGTACACGTTCTACATAATGTTAAATAGTTGGAGTGAGTAAAAAATGGAACTACACCCGAGGACAACCACCGAGCTGGCCAACCTGTTGCGCGATCATGACATCACCGCCACGCTGCAGAGGGTGGAGATCGCCCGCACCATGCTGGCCAAAAAACAGCATGTTTCCGCGGAACAGGTCATGAACAAGGTGAACAAGGGACGGTATATCGTCTCCAAGGCCACCGTATATAACACCTTGCGGCTCTTCGCCAACCGGGGCCTGATCAAGGAAGTGATCGTGGATCCATCCAAGGTCTTTTATGAGCCTGCATCCACAAACCATCACCACATCTTCAACATAGACACCGGCGAGCTGATCGACTTCGAGGCGGACCTTCCCCAGATCCAGACAATCCCCGAAGTGCCCCAGGGCTATAATGTGGTGGGAATAGACGTCACCGTGCGTGTGCGGGCCGGGGCTGCCTGAGCAGTCCTCCCGTCCCATGACCGGCGCCTTTTCGGTTCACACCGCCAGAAGGACCGATTTTGTGGAAATCACATCCCAGGTGCAGCAGGCCCTGTCCAGAAGCGGCGCTTATGACGGGGCGCTGGTGGTTTTCGTCCCCCACACCACCGCCGCCGTCACCATCAACGAAAACGCGGATCCTTCCGTGATCCGGGACATGGCCCAGGCCCTGGACAGGATGATCCCCTGGGACGATCCGGCATACACCCACTCCGAGGGGAACAGCGCCGCCCATCTGAAATCCTCTCTGGTCGGCTGCTCCCAGACGATCCTGTTCAGCGCCGGGAAACTGGAGCTGGGGACATGGCAGGGGATATTCCTCTGTGAATTCGACGGGCCCCGCACCCGGCAGGTGAAGGTGCGTAACATCGGCTGATCTTGCAGCCCGGGCCTCTGTCCAACCAATGCATTGACAAAATAAAACGCCAGGGCCGATTCCGGCCCCGGCGGCGATTGCGCGTTGGCGTCCAGCTTCGCTCAGCCAATCCCGGTTATGGCACGGGATTGGGAGTGGGCGGTGTCTTCCTTTCCACCTTCGCGCCCCCCAGGCGTAACTCCACCAACTGCCGAACCGTATCGATCCAGAACTGGGATCCCAGACTGACGGCGAAAACCGTGAGCAAAATGCCGACGATTTTCATCCCTGTAATATCATCCCTGTTGGGATAGATTTGAACTTTCCTGCCGCCGGATCCGGCATTAACCTTTCCTTCCGGGCCGCCATCGCTTTTTGCGTCGCTCTTGGCTGGCCACCCTATGGGCAAGGTGTATATATTGTCCGAAAGACTCTCTTTCTTGTAGGTATCGAGTATATTGTTTGCCGTGGCGACTTTATCAGCGCATTTGTTTTCTCCCTCTTCTTCTTCGCATTGCAGCTTCGTAGCTGTGGTGACCAGGGCATCTCGAAGATCCTTATCAACGTATAAACGGTTCGCCATCTGGATTGTATCCGCGTTGAGGGAAAAACAGATCACCAAAGCTATAACAATATTCAGCCCTTGCGCCCATCGCTTATACCACCCCTGGGCGCGAACCATGGTCTCGTCATACCATTGCTCCAGACTTTCCCGGAACTGATCGATCTCCATCTTTGGTTTGGCCATCAGGGAAGTGATGGCCTGGCCTATATGCTTTTCCACATACTCATTCTTGATCGCATACTTGACCAGAACAGGGGTCTTTTCATCCTTTGATATATTGGCTACCACGCTCCTGGAAAGGTCGCCTGCGACATCCGCCACCGGTTTATCATCGAACACCAGAGCGATAATGGTATCCGCGAATACAGAGGATGAAATCCGGGATGGTTTCGATGTGGCTTTTTTGGAAAGACTTTGTATCCGGGGATGATCATAGAATTGGGATAAGAATTCTTCCCTTTCATCATTTCCAGCCGCTTTTCCCGTCAACATGCTTTTAATAGCGGTTTCCAGATTTTTTGCTCGCAAGCTGAAAAGGTCAGCAAACCACTCCACCGCAATGGTCGAGACCAGGCTTATAAGCAGATACATCATGCACAAACCGATAACCACGTCCAGAATCTGTGATCCAAACATATTACCCCCTTATATAATAATATTCTCCTACCCGCGGCGCGCCCGCGGCTTTTTGATAGTTGTATACTAAATACTTACCGTATGC
>JAOUPQ010000128.1 GCA_029879765.1 Nitrospinota bacterium
AGTAGCGGCGAAAGCGAAAGTAATGGCGGGGGAAATAGCGGAAGTCACCACAAAGCGCCCGGCGTTGCGCCCTTTGGATGAAGCGGTGGAATATATCCGCAACCATGGCGCCGCAGTGTTTCCTCTGTATGTGGCCGCCGTGGCCCCCATGACGATAGCTGTCTACATGCTGCTGGACGCCGCCTCCACGGGGATGTATTCGGCCCTGCCGGAGGGATGTTTGCTTCTGACGGTGGCCACCGTGTGGAAATGGGCCTGGGCCTCCGCCATCCAGGGGAGGATACAGTCCGCTCTTTCAGGCAAGCCGATGGCGCCGCTTCTGGGCCGCCTGTCATATATTATCTGCCTCAAGCTTGCGGCCAGCGTGGCCATGCTCTGGGGATCGCTCATCATCAAGTTTGCGGCCAGCGTGGCCCTGCTTTGGGGACCGTTTATCATCATCATCCCCGCTATATACGGCTTTTTCCTCTCCGGCATGGCTGTGCCCCTGCTTCTGGACGGGAGCCTCTCCCCCCTGGCGGCGGCTATCTGGACGGTGAAATGGGTGGGGGATTCCATAAGCAGGGTGGTCAAGATCACCACAGCCATCGGCCTGTTGTTTCTGGTGGCGTATGTGGGGGTGAGCCTTCTGCAGCTTCTGGCCACCCAGATGATCATGCCCAGCCTGCTGGGGATCGACACTTCCGAACTTTCCTTGATCCTGTCCGGAGCGACCTGGCAGATGGCCGTGGCGTTCATGCTGTTTTTGGCCTTCGACTTTTTCTGGACGGTGGCCGCCGTCTTGCTGTATCACGATATACAATCCGGACGGGCCGGGGTGGACCTGGGGTTGCGCCTGACGGCTCTGGAGGGGTGATGAAAATAATATGGCCTGCCATGGTCCTCTGGCTCCTCTTTACGGCGGCCATGGCCCAAGGGGCGCCCCAGCCCCAGGAGGAGGGGGAAAGCATTACCCAGCAGCAAAAGCGTCTTTCCAAGATCTTGAAGCGCCCTGTCTATCAGCGATGGAAGCTGCGGCAAAATCCGGAGCTGGAAGCCGAAAGGAAAAGCTATCTTGCCCATACGGCCCGGTCGATCCTGGAGGACATATGGAAAGGGTTTGTGAAATTCTGGAAGTGGATATGGAGGCAGGTCAAAAAGCTGAATATCAACCTTCCCGATCTGCCCCAGGGGCCGGAAGGAATCTCCGATTATCTGCGTATGGGCGCATGGGGGGCGTTTGCCGCCCTGCTGGTGGTGGGGGGGCTGTATCTTTACGGCCTCCGCAAAAGGCTGGGCAAAAGGATCCGGTTGGCCAAGGTTCTCTCCCGGGAAAAAGTGCGCCAGGCCCTGGAAGGGGGAGAGGCGCTGGCCATGGATTCGGGCGGATGGATGGAAGAGGCGGAGAGAATGGGCGCCGAGGGGGATTTTCGGGCCATGTACCGGGCCATATATCTTGGGTTGCTCTCCGGGCTTCATGAAAAAGAAATCATAAACTACCGGAAAAACAGGACAAACTGGACCTATGTGAACCATTACAAGGGCGCGCCGGAGGATAGGGCGGAATTTGGCGATCTCACCGGAATGTTCGACCAGGTGTGGTATGGGCAAAAAACTGTGGGGGGGGGCTCCTTGGAGGATGTGAAGGCCCGGGCCGGGAGCCTGCTGTCCAGGGGAAAGGTTTCCATATGAGGGGCTATATCGGGGTGGCGGCGGTGGCGGCGGCCATACTGGCTTTCTATTACCTGGCCGAATACGAAAGCAAAGGTGGAGAAAACGCCCCCCTCTATTCCTCCCTGCGGGCGGACCCCCACGGCTCCGCCGCGTTTCGGGATCTTCTTTCCGAAAGCGGGATGCCCCCCTTTGTTCTGATGGAGCCGCAGCTGCCGGAAGGGGAGGGAAATGTCCTGATCCAGGTTCAGTGGGAAAAGGATACGCAAACCGGTTGGGAGATGTTTTTTGAGAACCAGGAGGAAGAGGATACGAAGGACATTGTGGACTGGGTGAAGCGGGGGAACACGCTGGTCTTCATGTGCCGATGCAACACGCCTGCGCTGCGGGAGTTCGGCGTTTCGATCCACCGCCGACTGACGGCCAAGTTGATCAGAAAGATCGAAGACTCCCAAAGGAGAGGGAATCCCCCGGAGAAGATCGGCGGCGCCGATGTTTCCGCCGATTGGGAAAATAGCCCGGGAAAAACATTGAACATGAGAGAGCCCGTGACCCTGGCCGGGGAAGTGGGAGTGGAGCTTATCCCTCTGGCGTCCACCGAAGAAGGCGTTGTGGCGGGACAGATCGCGTATGGCGCCGGAAAAGTGGTGGTGGTGGGGGATCCTTCCCCCATCCTCAACGGATGGATAGACAAAGGGGACAACCTGGAGTTCGTGCTGGGGCTGGTGGGGGACAGGCCTGTGTATTTCGATGAATGGGTCCATGGATTGGGCAGAGGCGGATCCATCATCGGGCTTATGGAAAAGTTCGGGCTGATCCCGGCTCTTCTGCAGGCGCTGTTTGTCCTGGCGCTGTTTCTTTGGAGTGGCCGGGGCGTGGCCGACCCGCCGGAGGATTTGGAGCGCGAAAGGGTCTCCGTGATAGAGCAGATCGACACCCTGGGGCGGCTGTATTCCAGGACGATGAAGCCGGAACAGATCCGCGAAAGGGTGGGGCAGGAGCTTTTGACCCGAGTCCATGAGCAATTGGGCGCCCATTCTGGCGATATGGAACATGCATTGGAGAGAGCGTCGGCTTCCAGGCGGGAGCGGCTGAAGAATATAGTTAACGAAGCCCATGGGCTGCTGCATGGTTCGGGAAAAGTGAGCAAACGGGAATTGACCGCGGCGTTGACCATGTCCGGCGGCATGACCAAGGAGAAAAAGGATGGATGAAAAGATAGAAGGAAATGGCCGGGAGCGAAAGCTCGACGAGGCGGCCAAGGCCCTGGCCATGGTGAAAACCGAGATCAAAAAGGCGGTCATCGGCCAGGATGAGGCGCTGGACCAGATGCTGGTGACCCTGCTTTGCGGGGGGCATGCCATATTCGAGGGGGTGCCGGGCACGGCGAAAACCCTCATGGTGCGGGCGCTGGGCGCCACGCTCTCCCTTGATTCCAAGCGGATCCAGTTCACGCCGGACCTGATGCCTTCCGATATAACCGGCACAAACGTGTTCAACCTTGCCACCTCCTCCTTCGACCTGATGAAAGGTCCGGTGTTCACCGGGCTGCTGCTGGCCGACGAGATCAACCGCGCCCCGGCCAAAACCCAGTCCGCCCTCCTGGAAGGGATGAGCGAGCGCCAGGTGACCATCGACGGAACCAGGCACACCCTCTCCCCCCTGTTCACGGTGTTCGCCACACAGAATCCCATCGAGTTCGAGGGGACATACCCCCTGCCGGAAGCGCAGATGGACAGGTTCCTGATGAAGGTCAAGATCGACTATCCGAGCCAGGAGGCGGAGAGGGCGATCATGGAGAGGGTGAACCAGGGGCGCCCGTCCGACCGGCTGGAGAGCCTGGGGATAATCCCCGTGATGAACGAGGAGGATATGGGGGGCGCCCAGGCCGCTCTGCCCGGGGTGCGCATCGAACCGGGGATAGTCACATACATCCTGGAGGTGGTGCGGGCCACCCGGAACAACGAATCGATCCTGGTGGGCGCCGGGCCTCGCGGCTCCATATACCTTATGCAGGCGTCCAAGGCCAGGGCGCTGGTCATGGGGAGGGATTTTGTCACCCCGGACGATGTGGTGGCCATGGTTCCCCCGGTGCTGGGCCACAGGATCACCCTCTCCACCGACGCGGAGATCCGGGGAAGCTCCACCGAAGAGGTGATGGGGTATATCCTGGACAAGGTGGAAGTGCCCCGATGATAGTCGCCGGGCGGACATCCATCTTCGCCGCGGTGATGATCGCGGTTCTGCTGCTGGCGGCGGCGGTGGAGCCTGGGTTCGTTTTTGTCGCCATTGCGGCCAACACGCTGATCCTGCTTTTGGCCGTCGCCCAGGGGATCCGGCTCTCGGGCCACAAAGTTGCCGTCAGCCGGGAAAAGTGGGCCCATCTGGCTCTCAACAGGGAGCAGACGCTGGTATATCGCCTGGAGAACAAGGGCGCCAGGGAAATCCTGGTGGTCATCAATCAGCCCCTGCCCCCCTCCATCCGGGCGGACAATAACCAGCTCATATCCCTGGTGGGTCCGGGGGAGGCGGTGGAGGTGGGGCTGGATGTGAAGCCGGTGACCCGGGGGCCGACGATGATACCCCCGGCCCTGGTGGATATAAAAAGCCCGGCGATGGATTGGGCCACATGGCGCTTTGCCATGGAGGGGGCCGCGGCGGTGACCATATACCCGGATACGAAAAGCCTGACGGAATATGACATCCTGCGCCACCACCGGGCCCTGGGCAGGTTCGGGGTGCACCGATTGCGCCAGATCGGCGCGGGATGGGAGTTTGAGCATCTGCGGGAATACACTCCCGACGACGACTACAGGAACATAAACTGGAAATCCACCGCCCGGCGAAGGATACCGATCACCAACGTGTTCCAGGCGGAGAAAAGCCAGAACGTCCTTTTGTGCGTGGAGCGGGGCCGCATGATGGGCGCCCCCATGGGGGATGGCATCGTGCTGGACAAGGCGATAGACGCCTCCATCATGCTGGCCCATGTGGCCAACCGCAACGCCGACAGGGTTGGGCTGGCCGTGTTCAAGGATACGGTGGATCTGTACCTCAAGCCCAAGAGGGGGGTGGCCGCCACCAACCGGATCGTGGAAGGGCTGGTGAGCCTGACGCCGGAGGCCGTATTCCCTTCCTATGGCGCCCTGGTGGATATGTTGCGGGCCAGGAACAAAACCAGAAGCATGGTCTTCCTGTTCACCGATGTCAACGACCCGAAGCTGGCCGACGACCTGCGCCGGGTGCTGCCGCTGGTCAGCCGTCGGCACGTGATGGTGGTGGTGAGCCTTCTGGACCCCACCCTGGCCCGGGTGGCGGGAGGCCCCGCCAGGGATAAACGGGAGGTGTATAAAGTGCTGGCCGCCCGCAAGCTGCTTTCGGAGAGGGAAGGGCGGCTGATGGATCTTCGCAGACGGGGGGTGCAGGTTCTGGAGGCGTCGGAGGATTCGCTGACCCTGGCGGTGATCAACAGGTATATGGAGATAAAGAAGCGCCAGCTTCTATAGGTCCCGGCTCCCCTCCACAGGATCCTTCCTCACCGGGATCTTGAAAAGATACAGGAGCAACGCGCAGAACAGGGCCGCCGCCACCGCCACTTTCAGCGGGTATGGAATAGTCGGCTCGTTCACCTGGCTGAATCCCCCCTCCACGATTCCGGCCACCACCAGCAGGCAGGCGGTCCCCAGAAACATGTGGACCATTTTCCCCCGCAAGGCGCGAAGCTGGCGCCAGACCGGCCCCAGGTCTCGCCTGTATTGGGCTCGGGACATCATCAGTCCCGCGCCGGCGCCCAGCAGGATGCAGGGCAGTTCAATGGACCCATGGGGGCCGATCCACGCCACGAAAAAGAGAAACACCCCATCCTTGAGGTACAGGGCGGCAAGGCTGCCCAGGGATGCGCCGTTATAGAAAAGCACCACCGCCGTGCCCAGGCCGAAGGTCAGCCCCAGGGCGAAGGCCAGGCCGGTGACCTTTATGTTGTGGGTGAAAAGAAAAGTGGAAAAGACGGCGTGCTCCCCCGCTCCGTCGATTCTGGTTTTCCCTTTTTTCTCCATCTCCTCCAGTTCCTTCACACGCTCGGAAGGGCTTTGCCCGGTGTGGGATGGGGGGAGGAACACCTTGGCGGTTTCGCTGTCCACCATGGTGGCGGCGAATCCGAAAAAGGCCCCGGCGAGGAACATGGCGGTGGCCAGGGCCACCAGGCGCCATTCGCTCCGCACCGTGGCGGGATATCTGTGGCGCAGCACGGTCCACAGCGCCTTGATGGGGTTGGTCATCTTTGGGGCGGCCATGTTGGCCCAGGCCCGGGCCACCAACCCTTCCAGAAACTCCAGCAGCGCCGGATTCCCGGCTCGGGTCTGGACCAGGTTCAGGTCGCTGGAGACCTGGCGATACAGGGCGAAGAGCTCCTCCGCCTCCTCCGGGCTCAAAGACTCCATGCCGGACTTGTCCACCCGGTCGAGCGCCTGGCGCAACCTGACCCACTCGGGACGGCGATTTTTTATGAAACTGTTGAAATCCATATATACCCCGGTTAGTATAAACCATTGCGCCGGTTTTTGGTGGGCGCAACGCAAAATTACATGGGGATCGAAGCCAATGGCCAGATACAGGATTACCACTCCGGAACAGGTGGTGTTCCACTACCAGACCGCCGGTTTAGTCAGCCGGGCCATGGCCTGGCTGCTGGACCAGCTTTTCATCACCATCTTCCGCCTGGTGGCCATATATGCGCTCAGTGAGGGAGGAAACTTTGGCTATACTCTTATCCTCCTGGTTTTCTTCATCCTCGACTTTTTCTATTTCACCATCTTCGAGCTGTATTGGGCGGGCCAGACCCCCGGCAAACGCTATTTCGGCATCAGGGTCATCTCCGCCAGCGGCGGGAAGCTGGGGTTCAACGAAACTTTCATGCGCAACCTGATCCGGATACTGGACAGCCTCCCCGGCGTCATGACCCTGGGGGGGATTGTGGCGCTGCTGGATCCATACGGCCGCAGGCTGGGGGACATGGCGGCGGACACGCTGGTGGCGGTGGATTCCACCAAGGCCCTGCCCAGCGAGTCGGTGGCGGTGGCCGGAAGGGTGAACACCTTCCAGGAGGACCCGGTGATCCGCGCCAGAATATTGAACCGGGCCACCCGCGATGAGCGGGACCTGATCTTCGACCTGACCGTGCGCCGGGACGAGCTGGACCCGGAGGCGCGGGAGGAGCTTTTCCGCAGGGCCGGGGCCATGATACGGAAGCGATACAACCTGCCATCGGATATCGAGCATCTCTCCGACGAACAGGCGGTGCTCAACGTGGCGCTGACGCTGGAAGCGGCCAGGATTGTGTGATGAGCAGCACGGAGTGATGACATGACTATTGATCCGGAATTCAGCTTTGAAAATCGTGACGGTGGCGGGGATGTGGGAATGGAGCTTTGCCAGGTCACGGGAAAGCTGGTCGCCAAAGACGAGATAGTGGAGTTGCACGGCTATCGGGTGTGCGCCGAGGGGAAGCAGGAGCTTATGCGCAGGATGCGCGCCGGGGAGGCGTTGCCAGGGGAGCTGGAGACGCCGCGGATAATGGTCAGGTTCGTGGCGCTGTTTTTGGATGGAACGCTGATTTCGATTTGTTTTCTGATTGCCGGAATGGCTATCGGTGTTGATTTTCTGGGATTATCAGCTTTGCAAGCTTCCGAACCGGCTTATTTTCGGCCCGGAAACAGGGGAGTGAAAACCCTGGTTACGTTATTTGGTGGCTTGGTCTACTTCACATATTTCCACGGAAGATGGGGCCAGACCTTGGGGAAAATGGCAACCGGCCTAAAGGTGGTGGAGTTCGACGGATCGCCGATTTCTTACAGGAAAGCGGCCGTCAGGTGGCTGTTCCTTGACGGGGTTAAAATAATGGCGCCCATTGCTATTCTCTCTCTGGACGATGCGGAAAATACGATGAAGATCATGGTTATATTCGCCTCGGTTGTGGGATTGTGGAAGACCGCCGACGTTATCCTCGCCCTGACGGACCGCGATGAACAAAAGTCTTTGCATGACAGGCTTGCCTCCACCAGGGTGGTGGTGCAGCAATAACCGGATATCTGAAAATGGGGGTGAACAGCGACCAGGACACTGAAGGCATGGAGCTTTGCCAGGTCACGGGAAAGCTGGTCGCCAAAGACGAGATCGTGGAATTCCAGGGGTATCGGGTGTGCGCCGAGGGGAAGCAGGAGCTTCTGCGCAGGATGCGCGCCGGGCTTGCGATGCCGGGGGAGTTGGAGACCGCCACGTTCCCGAAAAGGCTCCTTGCCTTGATACTGGATATGGTCATCCTTTGGCTTGTATTCCAGGCGGCGGGGCTTGTTTTGGGCATATCTATCTCCCTTGCGCCGATTCAATTTCAAGTCAGTGAAAGTCATTTTTCGTTTGGGTTTGCTTTTTCGTATGACGGGCTGGTTCAATTCTCCTGCTATATGGCGGCCATTATCTACTTTGCCGTGTTCCATGGGCGGTATGGACAAAGCCTGGGGAAAATGGTTTTGGGAATCAAGCTGATCAAGCTTGATGGCCGCCCGGCAGGTTTCAGGCAGGCTATCATAAGGGCAATTATCCTGATTGGGCCGGTCTCTTTCGTTCCTCTCTTTAGATATTATGCATGGGAAATGATCAACGAGACCAAGTCTTGGAACTACATGTTATATATTGAGTTTGTCCATATCCCAGTTCTCCTGCTCCTTCTCACCAGCGGATTGCTTGCATTGATTGACCGCGCCGAACAAAAATCACTGCACGACAGGCTGGCCGCCACCAGGGTGGTGGTGAAGCAATAGCCTGCGCTTTACTTCCCCCTCCCCAGCGCCTCGTAAAACGCCTTCTCGTTCATGTCGGTGACCTTATCCCAGGAGTAGCTCTCCTCGATTCTCCGGGCGGCGCCTTGGCGATATCTCTCTACGATTTGCGGATTGTCTATAAGCCGTTGCAGCT
>JAOUPQ010000371.1 GCA_029879765.1 Nitrospinota bacterium
CCGTTCCGGGATTGTGGCTGGAGGATGACGCCGTGCTTGTTCCGGTGGGGCCTTCATCGCCACAAGCTGCCAGCATGGGAAGAGCGGCCAACGCCAGAATGAGAAATCTTGATTTTGCGAAAGAAAGTTTAAGGACATTCATAGGGAAAACTCCAAATGTTTAAAATAATCAATTCACCTTGAATGAGAATCAGGGAAATTAAGAAAAGAGATTATAAAAAAATTTCAGGTGTAGAAAAAGAAAAATGAGCCAGGCCAATGAAATATTTCAGGCTCAATGGCAGCATTTGGCGCGAGAAAGACCCAAATCCCTAATAAACGGGGGTAATGCTATCAAATACAAACAGATAAACGGCGAAAAAGAAGGTTGGAATTAAGTAAGCAATGCCTTTTCAATATGTTAAAATCAAATATCATAAAAATACGATTCAAAATTTCCTGGGATTATATGTCAGCTTATCTTTTTTGCAATGTAACGAGCCAGGAGACCCGGGTGGCCCTGATGGAAAACAACATGCTCACCGAACTTTTTATCGAAAGGACGGGGGGGCAGGGGATCGTGGGGAACATATATAAAGGTCGCGTGAGCAAGATCCTGCCCGGAATGCAGGTGGCCTTCGTGGATATCGGCCTGGAAAAAGCCGGATTCCTTTACGTATCCGATATATACAGGCCCCACGGCAACAGCCGGATCAATTTCATGGCCCAGGAAGAGGATATGGGTGAAGGCGAGGATACCGGCGCCACGGCCCAGGAACCGCACTCCAAGCAGGAAGAGACCCTTCCCATCGACGACCTGCTGAAGGAAGGGCAGGAGATCATGGTCCAGGTTTCCAAGGATCCCATGGCCGCCAAGGGCGCCCGGATCACCAACTATATCAGCCTTCCCGGCCGATATCTGGTGTATATGCCAAACACCTCCCAGGTGGGGGTCTCCCGCAGAATAGAAAACGATGAAGAGCGCAAGAGGCTTCGCGAATCGGTGACCGCCATGCGCAAAAACGGCTCCGGTTATATCATCCGAACTGCGGCTGAAAAAAAGGGGACGGCGGATCTGGAGGAGGATCTTCTGTTCCTGGACAAGTTATGGGGCTCCATAAGGGAGAACTTCGACTCCGCCCCATCCCCCAGCGTGGTGTATGAGGATCTGAAACTGATCCATCGAGCCATCCGGGACCTGTATAAAAAAGAGATGGAAATTGTGATCGACGATGCGGAGTCCTTCGAGGCGGCCAAGGCGTTCTGCGGCTCATATCTGCCGGACATGGTGGGGAATATCCATCTGTACTCCGAAAAGGAGCCGATATTCTCCAAGTACGGCATAGAGCTGGAGATCGAGCGGGCATTGGACAGAAAAGTCTGGCTCAAGTCGGGGGGCTATATCGTCATAGACCAGACCGAAGCGCTGACCGCCATTGATGTAAACACCGGCAAGTATGTGGGGAAGCGGGACCAGGAGGAAACCATCCTGAAAACCAACCTCGAAGCGGTGCAGGAAATCGTGTACCAGTTGCGGCTGCGCAATATCGGAGGGATCATCATCATAGATTTCATCGACATGGATCGGCAGGAGAGCAAGGACAAGGTATACGCCGCTTTGGAGCTGGCCCTCAAGTCGGACCGCTCCAAGACCAATATCCTGAAGATCTCGGAGCTGGGGCTGGTGGAGATGACCCGCAAACGCTCCCGCGAATCCCTGTCCCGGATCCAGACCTCCACCTGCCCATATTGCGAGGGGAGGGGGAGGATCAAGTCCAGCTCCACGGTGCTGTTCGAGATGTACCGGGCGGTGCGCCAGGCCGCGCGCCAGACCCGGGCAGGAGGGAACATCATCTGCTCCGCCAGCCCGGAAGTGGCGGAACTGCTCATGGAGGAGGAGCCTTCATACCTGGAAGGAATGGAGAGCAAGCTGGGGGTGAAGATAGTGATCAACACAGACGTGAATATGCACCAGGAAAAGTTCCATGTGTGGGTGGAATAACCATTCCGCAGGTGCGTTAATTAACAAATAAATAAATTAAATCCGGAGCGAACAAATGCGCAAGATTATCCAGTATATGATCCATCCATCCCTGCCGTTGCGCCTGCAGGCGCTGGCGGGGCTGGCCAAGAACCTGTGGTGGGCATGGCACCCGG
>JAOUPQ010000372.1 GCA_029879765.1 Nitrospinota bacterium
CCCCCTCCCCCAAAAAACCTCCCATTCTCTTTCATTACCCGTTAAAATCGGGGCTACGCTAAATCAATCTCTTTTCATGGAGCGAGCATGACCGAACAGAGCGGGACGAAGAAAAAGAACCACCTGACCTCCTGGATCATCGGGTCCATCGCCCTGGCCATCCCCGTGGCCCTTCTGTTCCCCACCTTCGCCACCTCCTTCCATGTGCTGGGGGAGATCTTCCTGCGGCTCCTGAAAATGATGGTGGCGCCCCTGGTGGTCACCAGCGTGATGAGCGGCATCCTGGGCCTGGGGGACGTGCGCAAGCTGGGCCGCCCCGGTGGATACGCCGTCCTGTATTACCTCACCACCACGATTCTGGCGGTGTTCGTGGGCCTGATCATGGTGAACCTGATCCAGCCGGGGATGGGCGCCGTGGACCAGGCGGCGCTGGATAAAGTGGCCGAGGGCGCCGGGCCGCTGGCCAAGGGCGCCCAGGAGGCGGGCATCGGGATGATATTCAACAACCTGCTGCTGATGATGTTCACCGACAACCTGATCACCTCCGCCGCCGAGACCCAACTGCTGCCACTCATCGTCTTCTCCATCATCTTCGCCGGGATGCTGACCACCATGGGGGAGAGGGTGCGCGCGCTGACCACCATGATCGACCAGGTGAACGAGGCCTTCATAAGCTTCATACTGCTGCTGATGAAGGTGGCGCCGTTGGGGATATTCTCCCTGGTGGCGGCGCGGTTCGGCAAGGCGCAGCTGGAGGGCAAATTCATGGAGACCATCGCCCAGTCCGGCTATTACATGCTGACGGTGATCTCTGGTCTGTCGGTCCACGCCTTCATCACCCTGCCGTTGATCCTCTGGTTCTTCACCCGCAGGAACCCGTTGACGCTGATATCGCAGATGTCCCAGGCGCTGCTCACCGCCTTTTCCACCGCCAGCTCTTCGGCCACCTTGCCGGTGACCATGGAATGCGCCATCACCAAGGCGGGTGTCTCCAAGCGCTCCACGGATTTCGTGCTCCCCCTGGGCGCCACCATCAATATGGATGGCACGGCGCTTTATGAGGCGGCGGCGGCCATATTCATCGCCCAGGCCATCGGCATGGAGCTGACCTTCGTCCAGCAAATGACCGTGGCCGTCACCGCCACTCTGGCGGCCATCGGCGCGGCGGGGATACCGGAGGCGGGGCTGGTGACCATGGTTATCGTGCTCAACGCGGTGGGGATACCCACGGAGTATATCGGGCTGATCCTGGCGGTGGACTGGTTGCTGGACCGGTTCCGCACCACGGTGAACGTGTTCGGCGATTCGGTGGGGGCGGCGGTAATCGACACGGTGTTCGAGAGCGAAAATAACCGCAGTGAAGGCTCTTCATAGATGAGTCATTCGGCGGGTTGGCCCCTCCCTGGGGCCAGTTGCCGTAAAGCTATTGGCCAGATCGAATCCTGCAGCGCATCATTGATTGGCAAGAAAAGGTGTCCGGACTTTTGCCGCCCGGACACCCCTATTGAATTAAAAACCGTCTATATCATCTTCCAGGGGGATGGCTTCCTCCGCCCTTTTCCTCTTAATCTCCACCGCCCCCGGGTCGTGGTGCGGCAAGACAGAGGCGTGTTTTACGGCGGCCTTGCGCGCCGGAGCGGCCTTCGGCAGTAACTTTTTGGGCGCGGCCCGATGGGTGACCCTGGCCCCGGTCATATGCCTTGCCCCGTTTCCTGAGCCGTAAATCAACTCACCGAGACACTCCACTGCAGAGTTCAGGCTTTCCGCCTGGCCGTTCAGTTCCTCGGAGGAGGCGGCGGTTTCCTCCGCGTTGGAGGCGTTGGTTTGCGTCACCTTGTCCATCTGGGATACGGCGGTGTTCACCTGGTCCACTCCGTTGGCCTGCTCGCCGGTGGCGGAGGTGATTTCGGCGACAAGGTTGGTCATCTTGTTGATGCTGTCCACGATCCTGTGCAGCACTTCGCCAGATTTCTTGGCGCTGTCGTTCCCTTCGGCGGCGCGGCGCACGGCTTCCTCTATCAAGGCGCCGGTGTCCTTGGCGGCGGCGGCGGAGCGCTGGGCCAGGTTGCGCACCTCCTCTGCCACCACGGCAAAGCCCTTGCCATGCTCGCCGGCCCGGGCC
>JAOUPQ010000129.1 GCA_029879765.1 Nitrospinota bacterium
CAGGGTGACCGTGGCCTCCACCCGGCCCGGCGTCATCACCGGCATGCTGGGCGCCACGGCCCAGGCCACGGATATCCAGCAGGCCGTCGGCCAGACCTTCGACGCCATCATCATCGTGGGGGGGGCGGGCGCCCCGGCGACACTGTGGGAGAACATCACCCTGCGCCAGATTATCCGCCATCATGTGGGGGCCAAAAAAGTGGTGGGGGCCATATGCCTGGCGGGGGCGGCCCTGGCCAAGGCTGGCGCCCTGGAGGGCGTGGAGGCGACAGTGTTCAAGACCGAGGATTCCATGAAAGTCTACAAGGAGCTTGGGGTCATTTTCCGGGAGAAGCCGGTGGTGGTCTCCGGGCGCATGATCACCGCCAACGGGCCTGCGGCGGCCAGGGAATTCGCCCTGGCCATCTGCTCCGCCCTGGGGCTGTAGTCCTCCACTTCCGCCCCGCGCGAACCCTGGATCATGTCCGGCATGACATCAGATTTTTATCCAGCCATGCCCTTTGCTGTCAATCAGCGGTTATTGCGGTATCGGCGCTCTTCTGATAAGTCTCACATATACCCTGGCCGACGCTGTGTTCCCGAATTCATCCTCGGCGGTGTAGCTGAAATTATATTCCCCCACGGGGCCGGTGATCTGGAGCTCCTGGCCCACCTGGGTGACAGTGGCGTCTCCTCCCGGCTGTGTGAATGAGGCTATGGTCAAGGGGCCGCCGAGGTGGGCCGAATCGTTGTCCAGCACCGGCAGCGGCACGGCCTCCCCAGCGAACCCCGTGAAACTGTCATCGTTGAGGGTGGGGGGAACCCGTTGCTGCTTCAGAAAATCCACATAAAGGTATTGACGCTGTGAATCGGCGCCTGCGACCGTTGTTTCTATCGCCACTATGTACTGGCCCGGCTCGACTCTCGACGCGTCCACTTCCACTTGTTGACCGCTGGTAACGGTGGCGTTCAACCTGTTGGCGCCTATGATTGTCAGGTTCGCGTTATCCAACCGATTTGCTCCCCCCCTGGCTGTCCCAGAATGCATGATATAATCGTTGGCCAGCACGTCCACCGTGGTCCTTTCCCGCGATCCCTGGACAAGTTGGGCGTAATCGTCCACAAGGATAAAGCCGGGCGTATCACCTTCCACACCCTTTAGAATGTCAATGAATACATTGCTGCGATCCTTAATTGTAGACAGGGAAATCCACAACAGTTTTTTCCCGCCGGATAAGGGGATTATTGATGTTTGCGGCTGGTGCGTGGATGGGGGGGCAACATGGAGACTCCCCAGTACGTTACCGGTCAATATTAATGGATCGCCATCACGAACTACGATGAGGTATTCGTCAGCAATCTCCAATCCCTCCGGGACAATCCAAGATACAGAAACGGAGCCGCCCAGATTCCTGGCGCTACTAATGAAGGCCTGGTAGACGGCGTTGCAAGGCGGAGAGCCGTCTGGAGAAGGATAGGATTGCAAAAGATTGAGTTTTACCCTCGCTTCTTGTGTAGTACGTCCTGCATAAGGGCCATCATCTATTTTGACTTCGAGCTCGTAAGAAAAAAAATATAAGCCTGCCGCGACGCCCGAAGAGCGATCGTATATAACCTGTGGCGTCCGAAGCGCAAAGTATGGCGTTTGGGAATCCTCATATTTCGCTTGTGCCACCCCGCAAGTGGGTCCTTTAGAGATGAAAGTATAAACCGATTCGCCATTCGCAAAATCATTTGCGGTTACGTGAAGGTCGAATTGCGCAGCAGAGGATGAAATTGTGAATTCATCGTCCCTTGGATCGCTCACGAGGCACCCCATGAGAGAGCTTGAGACAGTGACCGCAATGGCGGCGATGGCGCAGGCGCGGATCAGTTTGCTTTTCATCATTCGCTCCCCTGCAAAATTGCCGTGAATGCCGAGGTCTGGCGGCAGGATAGACCCGTGTCCGTGGTCCAGGCAGCGTGGGAGAGGCCGGACAGTTCCGTATCAATTAACTTGCCATCGAAAACAACCGCTATCGTATATCCCAATTCCTCTATTGCGGCGGAGAGGTGGAACTTCCCATCGGCTTCCAGATGTCCCCTGCCGATGGTCTGGCCGTTTTGTTTGAATAAGAGAAACTCCCCATCCTGTAAAATCTCGCCGGAGGTTCCGTATCCTTTCCTGGTCAGGGATCCGTCGGAACAGTTGATATTGGCGATTTCTATTTTGATGTCATAAAAACCGGAGATGGATCCGGATTGGGCGGAGCCGGAGGTTTGCCCGCTGGACCCGGAATTGCATCCGGCGACGGCGAAACCGAGAGCGCAGGCCATGGCCAGAGATAAGGTGATATGTCGATATGCAGATTTCATGATCCTCCAAAATCGATCCAGACATTGTCATGTCCGGAGCGGAAAGGAATCCTGGCTAATCCCCGAAAGAAAATACACTTTCAATATAAGGACATAGTGTTGATTTGTCAAAGGATCCAGGGGACGGGGAAAGTCATGAGTTGACATTAAATATGGTTCTGGACATAAAATATGACCAGAGGAATTTCACGGAAACGGGATCCGTGGAAAAAGAGAACTGTAGCCATTGATAATTACATGACTGGTCTGTCCCTGGCCGGATGTGGTTTATCATCAAGAGAATCTCCGGATGACGGTAAAGAGCGAAACCGACCTGATGCAGGAGTGCATGACAGCCCTGCTGTGGGAGGCCGGCAAGATTAAAACGCTCTTTTCCAGTGACGACGGGGAGGCCATCGACAGAAAAATCCTTCTGGAGTTTGCGGAGAGGATGCGGGAGATCCACATCCGGCTCATAAGCTCCTATAACCCGACAGAGAATCGATCGAAGATTCTGGAGCGTTTTTTTCTTAAGTGGAACAACATGCTGTTCGGCATCTTTTACATCGCCGATCAATATCAGTCCAAGGGTTTTATCTCCAGCCGACAAATCAAGATCCTGACTGCCGCCGTGGAGGAGATAGTATCGACCCTGGAAAAAAACCCTCTTGTGGCCAAGAGGGCTTTTCCCACCAGGGAAGAGCCTTAGCGGTTTTCCCCTATGGTCCCAATTCTCCGGAGGATCTCTTCCGGGGTTGGGCCTGTATTTTCATTTCCTCCCCGCGGGAGCCCTGGTTTGTCAGCCGGTAATAAAACAGCCCAGTGGGTCTACCTTTCTCTATGATCCTGCACCCTTTTGATAGGAAGTGTTTTATCACCAGATCGTCCGGATCGAACACCGGGGCCATCCGCATCACGATCCAGATGTCGGAGGATTGACAGGTGACATGTCCTATGGCGTCCAGATCCGCCTGGATAATTCCAGGCTCCGCCGTGTTCCCGGAAGGGTATGGCCTCTCCATCCCCATGGCGGGAAAGGGCCTGGGCAGCGCCACCACTTTCACGGCGGGCCGGAACCTGTCTGCGTAATAGGAAAATGGGAGCTGCAGCGAGTTGGGAAACAAGATCACCACATCCCCCTCCTTGGCGCCTTTGGCCATATGCTCCACGATATCGCGCCACTGCTCCTTCACGTACTTCTGGAAATACAAGGAATCACCGAACATCAGCGAGGCGCCGAAAAAGAGAATCAACGGCGTTTTGTACACCCACTTAAGATCCATGGCAAACCCCGCCCCCACCATCGCGTAAAACGGCACAGAGGTCCAAAGCAGGGTCCTGGGCACATATATGGACTTTACGAAGAAACTGGCCAGAAGAGTGACCGCAATGGGAAAAAGCAGCAATCCGGCCAGGGCCATGGCGGCGCCCCACCCCCGGTTTCTGGCCACCATATACAAACCCAAAAGCGCGGTGGCCACCACCAGCGCCTGGAAAGGCGTCGTGGGAAAAAACATTATGAATATGTATTTAAGTCCATTCAGCGTCCACTCCAGCGTAAGCGGCGTCATCCAGAACGAGTTGTTCACATTGGTGGACTGCGCCAGGAACCATGGCAGAAACGGCGCCCATATCAACCCTATGGCCGCCCCAGCCAAAGCCGCGTTCAAAAGTAGCCAGCGGGAGAACCTGGCGCGGATCGCCAGAACCGGCGCCACCATCACCAGCAAGGAGCCTGCCAGCAATGTGGCCATGTTGTGCAGCCACATGCTGGCCGCCGTCCCCACCACCAGCGCAAGCCACGCCAGCGCCGCGCTCCGGTCCGCCGGGCCACCCCCCCCGAACCCGAACCATGGCCGCGCCGCTCTGCCGGGGTTGACCAGCAGCCACATCCCCCCGCCCATGGCCAGCGCCGCCGTCATGGTCAACACGGCGTAGGGCCGCGCCTCCTGGGCGTACAGGATCTGCACCGGGGCGAAGGCGTATACCATGGCGGCGACCACCCCGGCGGTCCCGGCCCTTTCCCCCCCGGCCACGATTTTCCCCAGCAGATACACCAGGGGGATGGCGCACGCCCCGGCTACGGCGGAGAGCGACCGCAGGGAGGCTTCGCTGGTTCCGAAGAGGATGGTCCATCCCTTCAGCAGGGTGTAGTAGAAGGGGGGATGGGTTTCGTATGCGGGGACCTGGCCCCACAGCTCCGGCAATGGCCGCTGGGAGAACCATACGCTCAGCCCCTCGTCGAACCACAGCGACTCTTTGTCGATGAGCCAGAACCGGACCGCCGTCCCGACCAGGACCACCAGGCCCAGCGCCCACAAGTGGCCTTTTGCAGGTTCATCAGTGGAAATCATGATGCATTATGGCCAGAGAACCATCCCACGGCAAAGCAAAAACAGAAGTGGGGCAAAGAGCCATCTTTCTTTAATCCAGGCCTTCCGAAGCTTTGTTCAACCCGGCGCGGTTTTATGCTAACTTATCCCCATGGAAAAAAGAAAACTTGGGCAAAGCGATTTGTATGTCTCCCCCATCGGCCTGGGGGCATGGGGCATCGGCGGACCCCCCTTCTGGAACGGGAGGGACCCCAAAACATCGGTGGCCACCATCCAGAAGGCGCTGGATCTGGGAGTGAACCTGATCGACACGGCGCCGGTATATGGCTTCGGCCTCTCCGAGGAGCTGGTTGGCCAGGCGGTGGCGGGCCGGCGGGACGAGGTGGTGATCGCCACCAAGTGCGGCCTGCGGTGGAACGGGCCGTCGCTCAAGGAGCTGTACAAGGATCTTTCTCCCGGCTCCATATGCCAGGAGGTGGAGGATTCGCTCCGTCGCCTGAAGACCGACAGGATAGACCTGTACCAGGTGCACTGGCCGGACCAGAAGACACCGGTGGAAAACTTCATGGTGGCGCTGGCGCTTTTGAAGGCCCAGGGGAAGATCCTGAACATCGGGGTGAGCAATTTCGACACCGCCATGCTGCAGAAGTCCATGGGGTTCGCCCCGGTGGTCTCCATCCAGCCGAAATACAACCTGCTGGAGCGCGACATAGAATCCGACCTTCTTCCTTTCTGCCAGGAGCGCCATGTGGGGGTGCTGGCATACAGCCCTCTGGCCTCCGGGATGCTCACCGGCAAATATTCCACCGACGCCCAGTGGACCGACTGGCGGGGGAAGGGGAACATGGGAGTCTTCCAGAAGGAACAGCTGGGGCAGGCGGTGGCCAAAGTGGAGAAGCTCAAGCAGGTGGCCGCGCAGCTGGGCGCCCCGCTGGCCAGCCTGGCGCTTCGCTGGGTGACAAACCGCCCGGGGGTGACCTGCGCCCTGGCCGGGGCGTACACTCCGGAGCAGATGGAAGCCAACGCCGCGGCCATGGAAATTGTGATATCGCAGACGGATATGGAACGGCTCACCGCTTCGGCGCAATAGCCACAAGGAATATTTCTTGACTTTCCCAGACGCCCAGATTACTGTTTTAAATAGACGTTTCTATAGTTTGGGCGTATTCAGCGCCTATGACTGTTGGCTTGCAGTGTAACATTTTGCGAAATGGCAATATGAGAGCCCATCCTGATGATTGAGTGGAAATCCGAGTACAGCGTGGGAATCGACCGGCTGGACAGGCTCAACATGAAATATATAAAGGCCGCCAACCTTGTCTATGAATGCATGAAACACTCCCACCAGAAGGACGCCCTTGTCGAGGCCCTGGACCAGATCCTGGAATATATATCCGTCTGCTTCCCGGAGGAAGAGCGGATGATGCGCGCCGACGAATATCCCTGGTATGAATCCCACAAGGAAGAGCATCGCCGGTTTCTGGAGGATATCATCGATTTCCAGGTGGGGCTGATCGCCGGCAAACAGGTCTCCCCCCTGAAGATCGGCGCCGTGCTGTATAACTGGCTCACCGACCATATCGGCGGACTGGACAAGCGATACCCCATTTTCCTCTTCGTCCGATCCGCAGCATGAGTTGTAATTTATTTTATCCCTTAATTTCCGGCAACCCACCATGGATATAAACTGGTTCGACGAATTCGCCGTCAATGTGGCGGAGATGGATGGACAGCATGTAAAGATATTCGCCCTGATCGGCCGTCTTCGGCGCGGGGTGGAGGAGAAAAACGAGCGGGCTGCGGTGGAGGAAGTGCTGCTGGATCTGCTGGATTACACCCAAAAGCACTTTTCCCGCGAAGAGCAGATCATGAAGGAACATGAGTATCCGAACCTGGCAAAGCATAAGGCGGAGCACTCCTGGCTTCTGGCCGAAGTGCTGGATCGGAAAAAAAAGTTCGAGCAAGAAGGGAATCTTAAGGCCACTGAACTGGGGGCTTTTCTCTATAACTGGCTCAAGGACCATATCGCCATCACAGACAAGGAGTATGGCAAATTCCTCAACAGCAGGGGGATCCAGTAATCCTGTTCGCAGATTTGCTTTCCCCCCTCCCGTTGTAATACCATCCCTTATGAGCATGGAACAGATCCCCGAACCCACCCCCGAAGCCCGGGCCAAGCTGGCCGCCCTGCGCCGGTCGCTGATGGATATCGGCTCGGTTCTGGTGGCTTTCTCCGGCGGCGTGGATTCCTCGTTCCTGCTCAAGGTGGCCCACGACACCCTCAACACCCCGGACGCTGCAAACCCCAAAGCCGCCCTGGGCATCACCGCCCGCTCCTCCACATATCCAAAACGGGAACTGGAGGAGGCCATACGGATCGCCGGGCTGATCGGCGCCCCCCATTCGATCATCGACTCCGAGGAGATGGAGATCGAGGGATATTCCGACAACCCACCGGATCGGTGCTACTTCTGCAAAGGTGAGCTGTTCGGCAAGCTTGTCCAGATCGCCGAAGAGGGAGGATACGCCGCCGTGCTGGACGGCGCCAACGCCGACGACCTGGCGGACTATCGCCCCGGCTCCAGGGCCGCCAGGGAAAAAAATGTGCGCAGCCTGCTGCAGGAAGTGGGGATGACCAAAGAGGAGATACGGCAACTGTCCAGGGAGATGGACCTGCCCACCTGGGACAAGCCGTCCTTCGCCTGCCTGGCTTCCCGGTTTCCCTTTGGCGAGAAGATCACCCTGCCAAAGCTCTCCCGCATCGACCAGGCGGAAAACTTTTTGCGCGGGTTGGGGTTTGTCCAGCTGCGGGTGCGCAACCATGGCGACATCGCCAGGATAGAGCTGGCGCCGGAGGATATCGCCAAAGCCGCCGCCCCAAAGACCGCAAAGGCGATCCACCAGGCGCTGTTGGGGCTGGGCTTCAAGTTCGTGACCCTGGACCTGGCCGGATACCATACCGGCAGCATGAACGCCACCTTGCCGAAATAAGGAAATTCCCAGTTCCATGCGCCCCCATGGGGCAATTGCCTCATGTCTTTTGAATATTCATTTCTCTGGATGCATTGATATGCTTCTGGCTCTTGTAATTTTTGACATGCCGACGCCATATATGTTAATGATATATGTAATATTTATAGCGCCGTGCAAATATATATGAATGCTTGCGCTACTGTTTCGGAACATATTTGAATGACACGATGAATGGAGGGGAAAATGCATAACACCTGGAAATCCGCAAAGGTATTGCCTGCTTTGGCGTTATTGGTGGTCATGGTTTCATGCGGCGATGGGGGGGCAAGGGAGACACCGGATACCATCGAAGGGGTGTGGAATTTTAGCGCATACGTGACGGATGGTTCCTGGGGAGACAAGCTCCTGGGAAAAATTGATTTTAGGAAAGGTGGAGTATTTTTCGAAACTGGATATGCGCCAGATGGCTCGATTGAAGAGACGGCAGGTGGTGACTGGAGCAAAGAGGGCTCAGTGGTATCTATTCATTATACTTGGAGCCAGTTTGACGGCAAGCCAAGAGAAGATTATGATGGAGCCACATATGTCGGCGAGGTAACCGGCGGAAGTGGCGTATATTTGCTGTATATGACAGATGGAGAATGGGTTATTGAGATTTCCAGATAAACTGGTTTGGCCCATTTTAAGTTATGATTTCTTTGTGCATGCATGAGCCTTGTTAATCCAGGCCATGGTCACCTTGGGGCATCGATATTTAGTTGAATTGGAAGTTGCGTGAAGCCAAAGTGTATTTCATTCTGTAACTATCTGGCGCTCGGTTTTCTGCTCCTGGCCATGAGCATGGCCGCCGCCTGTGGAGACCTTTTCGGCCCCAATGTGGAGGGGTTGTGGAATTATGAATCGTACAGCTCCA
>JAOUPQ010000130.1 GCA_029879765.1 Nitrospinota bacterium
CTGGTCCAGATCATCGGTCAGGTGGATGCATTCCAGATCCTCCTCGTCGATATATCCCACCCGCAGCGTCTGTTCCCTCACCCAATCCAGCAGGCCGCCCCAGTATTCGGTCCCTATCAGGATCATCGGAAAAGGGGTTATGGTCCTGGTGCGGATGAGGGTCAGGGATTCGAAAAGCTCGTCCAGAGTGCCGAATCCTCCTGGGAATATGGCGAAAGCCTGGGAGTACTTGATCAGCATCACCTTTCGCACGAAGAAGTGGCGCAACTTCATGGAGTGGGTGGTGTATGCGTTGGCCTTCTGCTCCTGGGGCAGGTCTATGGCCACTCCGGCGCTCAACCCCCCGGCCTCGAAAGCCCCGCGGTTGGCCGCTTCCATGATCCCTGGGCCGCCGCCGGTGATTACATTGATATGGGCTCGGGCCAGCTTCCCCCCCAGTTCCCTGGCCATCTTGTAATATTTATCCTCCTCGGCAGGCTGGGCGGAGCCGAACACCGTCACCATCGGCTTTAACTTCGACAACAGGCTGAAGCCGTCCACGAACTCGGCCATGATCCCCAAAAGGCGGCGCGAGTCCTCCGTCTCCATCTCGTCTATGAGATAGTAATATTCCCTGGAATGTCCATTGTTCGGGGAGTTAACCATGCTGATTCAGGCTCCGTTAAAAAATTATCTGTCCTATCTGATACTATAGCAAATACCCGGCGCGGCGGCGCATGGGCGCCAAAAAGGAGGCGAATTTATGGACAGGTCCAGGATAGTGGAGACGCTGGAGGAGATCGCCCTGCTCAAGGAACTGCTGGACGAGAATCCTTTCAAGGTGCGCGCATACCAGTCCGCCTCCAGGGCGATCGCCGCTTCCGACGAGGATATAGCCCTTCTGGCCGCCACCAGGGAGCTGACGAAGATCAAGGGTGTGGGCAAAAGCATCGCCGATAATGTCGCCGCGTTCATAGAATCCGGAGCCTCCCCGGAGCTGGAGGAGTTGCGCTCCAAAGTTCCGCCGGGCGTGGTGGAGATGATGCGAATCCCCGGCCTGGGGCCGAAGAAAACCCGGACTCTCTGGCATGAGATGGACATCAAGTGCGTGGGGGAGCTGGAATACGCCTGTGGCGAAAACAGGCTGGCGGAGCTTAAGGGGTTTGGCCAGAAGAGCCAGGAGAATATCCTCGAGGGAATCGCCCTGATTAAAAAATTCGCCGCCCGATTCCTGCTGCCGGAGGGGATGGCCGCGGCCCACGCCATAATGGAGAGTCTGGGCGATGCGCCGGAAGTGATCCGGATGGCTATCGCGGGCTCGGTGCGCCGGGGCAGGGAGACTGTCAAGGATGTGGACATAGTGGCCTCCAGCAACGCCCCGGAAAAAGTGATGGACCTGTTTGTCAGCGCGCCAGGGGTGGAAAAGATGCTGGCTCGCGGGTCCACCAAGGGGGCGGTGATCATGGAGGGGGGGGTCCATGTGGACCTGCGGATTGTATCGGACCGTGAGTTCCCATTCACCCTCCACCACTTCACCGGCTCCAAAGAGCACAACACCGCCATGCGCGCCCGCGCCCAGGCCATGGGGATGAAGATGAACGAGTATGGCCTGTTCCGGGATGAGGAGAGGATCGTCTGCGTCAGCGAGCGGGAAATATTCCACACTCTGGGGCTGGGCTATATCCCTCCGGAGCGACGGGAGAATATGGGGGAGATAGCGGAGGCGGAAGGGGGCGCCGAGCCTCCACTGGTGGAGCGAAAAGACCTTAAGGGAATATTCCATCTGCACACCACATACAGCGATGGGCTGGAGACCCTGGAGACCATGGCCCGGGCCTGCATGGAACGGGGATGGGAATATATGGGAGTGGCGGACCACAGCCGGGCCGCCCATTACGCCGGGGGATTGTCCATAGACGACCTGAAGCGCCAGAGCGATGAGATAGACCGGCTCAACGAAATCCTGGATGGGTTCCATATCTTCAAGGGGGTGGAATCGGACATCCTGGCCGACGGGAGCCTGGATTACCCGGAGGATATCCTGGCCGGGCTGGACTTTGTGATCGCCTCGGTGCACCTGCGATACAAGAAAGAGGACGAGGCGAAAATGACCAGACGGCTAATGGCGGCGATCATGAGCCCATACACCACCATGCTGGGGCATCCCACCGGTCGGCTGCTGCTGGCCAGGGATCCTTACCCCATGGATATGGGGGCGGTGATCGAAGCGTGCGCGGAGCAGGAGGTGGTCATCGAACTGAACGCCAACCCCCAGCGGCTGGATATCGACTGGCGGGAGCTGGGCAAGGTGAAAAAAACAGGCGCCATGATATCGATCAATCCGGACGCCCACCGCATTCCCGGCCTGGACCATGTGGGGTATGGGGTGATGGCCGCCCGAAAAGGAGGGGTGGCCCCGGAGATGGTTTTCAACACCATGGGTGTGGATCAGGTGGCGGCGGAACTGAAAGCCAGACGGGCAAGGAGGCTTGGAAAATGAAAGATCAGAAGAAATGGGCCGCAAAGGTGGCCGGGGAGTTCAGGAAGCTTTATCCCAAGGCGGACATCAGCCTGGATTACTCCACCCCGCTGGAACTGCTGGTGGCCACCATCCTCTCCGCCCAATGCACCGACGCGAGGGTGAACCTGGTGACCAAGGCGCTTTTCAAAAAATACCGATCCGCCCCAGACTACGCCGCCTCCCCAGCCGGGGAGCTGGAAGAGGATATCCGCTCCACCGGGTTTTACCAGAACAAGGCCAAAGCGATCCGCCAGTGCGCCGCCGATATCGCCGAAAAGCATGGGGGGAAAGTTCCGGGAACCATGGAGGAGCTGACGGCGCTCTCCGGCGTGGGGCGCAAGACCGCCAACGTGATCCTGGGCCAGGCGTTCGGTGTGCCAGGTATAGTGGTGGACACCCACGTGGTTCGAGTGAGTGGGAGGCTGGGGATGACGGCCAACAAGAACCCGGAAAAGATAGAGCAGGATCTGATGGCGCTTTTGCCGAAGAAGGATTGGAGTGTTTTCTCCACCAGGATGATTTTGTTCGGAAGGAATTTGTGCAAGGCTCGTGGGCCGATATGTGGCCAATGCCCGTTGTTCGACGAGTGCCCTTGGGAGGGGAAGGCGACATGATGAGGAAACGTCCACAGTGGGCTTCCAGGTGAAGTTATGAGTGTTATTGCGGCTAAAGGATGCTTTTTGGGTTACGATCTTCGCCTTCATAAAGACGATTACGTGAACAAATATTGGAGTGATGACAGGCGCAGGCATTTTCTAATAAACGAAGAGACATCCTGGCCACTTTCGGTGGATACAAATGTGTGGGATTCATTATTCGATCTTGCGGATAGGTGGCATGGGATAAGAGCGCCCAAGAATCCAGATGAACCGGAAGATTACTGGGGTGAGACTTGTGGACTGTGGCAATCTTTCGACGTGATGACAAAACGGGGTGAATATTTCAAGCCATGGGTGGAGAGGGCCATTCCGATAGCAATAAGTCTGGCGCATGCCGACAGGGGGAATCCATATCCGACTACGGTAGATGTTCTGGGAGAAGAGAACCGTGTTATCGATCTGCCGGATGGGATGAGCCTGGCCGGGTATGACATTGCCGACAGTTCTGAGATAAGCGGCCTGACAAACTGCGGGTACGAACCGGAGGAGAAAATAGAGCTCGTGTCCCGCTTCGGCCCCATGCTAAATAAGTATGGCCTGTTTTCCGATTTGGACCGCGCCATGGAATTTAAGCAGGATTGTGATCTGAGGGTGCGAGAGCACGCGCCCTTTTATATATACGCCATCTATTGGCGAGAACCAGCCAACCGGTGATCCATGTCAAAAAGTGGAACTAACAAACCAGATGCCAACCTGTACATCACACAAAAAGAATACTACCGGTCCCTGTATGCCTCGGAACAGCCGGAGCCGTGGGACAGATTTTTCGATGGCGATTGGTTGAAGGGGAGGCTCGGCGCCAAAGGAGCCAATAAGGGAAAACTGGCGCTGGAGATTGGCGCGGGAAAAGGAAGAGGCGCCTCTATCCTGGCCTGCGCCGGTTATCGCTGCGTCGCCATAGATTACCTGCTGGCCCCTATGACGCAGGCGCCGCCCCCCTCCGGCGCAAACAGCCCATGCTTTGTCAACGCCGATCTGTTCGCCGCGCCGTTTGTGGATGGGGTTTTTAACCTTGCGCTGGACTGGGGGGTGTTTCATCATATAAGAAGGAAAGAGACCGGGTTGTATATACGTGCGGTTCGGCGTTTGCTGGGCCCTGATGGGCGGTTGTTGCTCGGTTGTTTCTCCACCAGGTTCCGCCATCCGGGCGAAGGGAGGCGCAAGCGAGGCTTCACGTTGCATCACGGCCATTACGACCGGTTTTCCACCAGGACGGAACTGAAGAAAACCTTCGGCCCATGGTTTATAATTACATCCATGGAAGAGCGCAAGGAAGGATATTATTTGCTGGACATGACAGCCAGGGAAAAGTGAAATGACATACGAAGAATGCGCCTGTTGTGGCAAGAAAATCGGCGAAGGGCACATCCGTTTCGTGGTCCGGGTCTCCGTGCTGGGGGACGACGGCGGGGTGCTGGCGGAGGAAGAGTACTCCGATGTGGATATGAAGATCGAGGAGCTTATCGCAGAGCTGGAAGGGCAGGAAGCTTATGAGCTGGAAAACGACGTGTTCGAGGAGCGGATATTCGTCCTGTGCGGCGCGTGCCGCAAGATTTTCATGAAAAACCCTTTCGGCTTCCGAACCAGGGGCATTCTCTCCGATGACGACGAGATGATGGGGCCGATTCAATAATACGGCATCCCCCCCCTTGGGCCCGATGGGGCCAATAGCTTTCCCTAACAGAAGAAATCCCTTTCGCTGCAAACCTTCCCGAAATATTCCCCAATATGGCCAACCATCCCTCAAATCCGACTCTAATGCGAATATAGTGTATTTCGAACCACTATTGCATTGATTTTTACCTGGCATTATACTAACATTATATTCGCGTCGCAGGGAACGCCTTGCGGCGATGGAAAACCAAAGGGGGCGATGAGTTTCATTTCGGCGTTCCTGCCGTTGCGGTTCTGGGGCCATCTTGCCTTCTTTCTATCTAAAAGGAGGTTTCATGAGCGATCCTTACATAAGCCAGATCCACATGGTGGCTTTCAATTTCCCCCCCGTCGGATACGCCAAGTGCGACGGGACATTGATTCCCATAAATCAGAATCCTGCTTTATACTCCCTTATCAACACAATGTATGGCGGAGATGGCGTAACGTCCTTTGCCCTTCCGGACCTGCGCGGCAGGACCCCCACCCATTTCGGCGGCGGTGTATACCAGGGGGCCAGTTACGGTTTCGAACAAGTCCGCCTGGCTCCCGGCAACCTTCCCCACCACACCCATGTGGCCCAGGCTTCCACCAGCGACGCTGAATCAGGCGGCAGGGTCCCGTTTTTTGGTCAATTGCTGGCAAATGGACAGAAGACCACCATGCAATACAGAAACTCCCCGGACTCGCCGGTCACGCTAAACTCCGCTTCAGTCCAGGCTGCCGGGGGCGACGGGTGGCACAACAACATGCAACCCTCCACGGTCATTAACTTCATTATCGCCCTTCAGGGCATGTATCCATCCAGGAGCTAAGGAAGAATATCATGAGTGAACCGTTTATAGGTCAGATACAAATGTGGGGGTGCAATTTCGCTCCTCGAGGCTGGGCTTTCTGCAATGGCCAGACGCTTTCCATTAGCGAATACACCACCCTTTTCGCTGTTATTAACACTTTTTATGGAGGCGACGGCAGGACAAACTTCAACCTGCCAAACCTCAGCGTCCCAGGCGGTGGGGCGCGAGCCGTACTGGGGATGGGGCATGGGCCCGGCCTATCGACATACCCGATTGGCCAGTATGGCGGATACAGCTCCGTGACGTTGCAAACATCAGAGATGCCTTCGCACACTCACGCATGGCAAGGCAATTCCGCGCCTGGTGGGGTGCAGACACCCTCGGGGAATAACCTGGGAGCGGCAAACTTCATATATACAAAGACCGCCAGCAACCAGATTCCTATCTCCCCCTCCGCTGTGGGGTACGCCGGGGATGGCCTGGCCCACGAAAACAGACAACCATTCCAGGCTGTGAACTTCTGCATTGCGCTGCAGGGGGTCTTCCCACCACGTAATTAAAGGAGATATGAAATGAGCGATTATTTTGTCGGGCAGATTATCCTCTTCGGGGGGAATTATGAAATCAACGGATTCACCATATGCGATGGCAGGCTTTTGAACATTAATGACTACTCAGCGCTTTACTCCCTGATAAGCAACACATATGGCGGATCCTTTCCCACCACTTTCGGGGTGCCGGACTTGCGGGGCCGTGTCCCTGTCCACCAGGGCCAGGGGAATGGACTGACCTATCGCCAAATGGGCCAGATGTTCGGCGGCGAAACCGCCACGGTCACCACAGGCTCCATGCCCTCCCACTCCCATCCCATCCAGGCTTCTGCCCAAAACGCGGATTCCTTCACTCCCGCCGCCACCTCCATCCTGGCCAAATCCAGCTCCGGGATGTATACCAGCAGCGCTCCGAATACGCCTATGGATCCATCGGCCATGCTGGCCTCCGGGGTCGGCGACTCGCCACAGCACAACAATATGATGCCCTACCTGGCGCTTAACTACCAGATTTGCCACACTGGAGCATATCCGCAAAGGCAGTAACATGGGTGGGCGACAGGCAGGAAAGCGGGAAGATCATGAACGGTGAAACTGGCCGGAAGGGGATGCCCCATATGGAGGGTATCATCTTCCGGTCCCAGACCGAGGAGGATATCCCCTTCCTGCTCCAGGCCTTTTATACTTCCCGCGACTACGAGATGGACCTGGTCCAGTGGGACCCGGAAATGAGAAAGGCGTTCCTGGCCCAGCAGTTCCACGCCCAGCGAATCCATTACACGACCCATTACCCGGACGCAGACTTTTTGATCATGGAGATGAATGGGGCGCCTATAGGCCGGGTCTATCTGGATCTGCAGGGAGATCCGATCCTGCTGATGGACATCATCGTGATCCCCTCCCACCGCAACCTGGGAATAGGCACGGCTGTCATCCGCTCGCTGCTGGCCCTGGCGAAGAGGGAAAACTCCCGGGTGCGCATATATGTGGAGAAGCTGAATCCGGCTCTGAGACTCTACCAGCGCCTGGGCTTCGCCACTGAAGAGGACACCGGCCCCCACTACCTGATGTACTACACGCCAGGCGCCAAGGCCCCCCGGGATAACGTCAGTTGATCACCACCTGATACAGCATGGGGGAGTCTTCCGGCTTCTCCTTCCATTCCGGCCCGATGGGCACCATGAACAGAGCCACTTTCCCCACCGATTCGGCGTGCGTGACGTAATAGCTGCCCTGGGGATTCTCTGTCCCCTTGGGCGCCCGGAAGATCAAGGAATAAGGAGTCTTTTTCAACGGGGCGTTGGGGCCGTATTTCTCCGTGGTGTCCGTCACCTCGATCAGCTCCATGGTCACCGGCTCCTTGTACCCCTCCACGGTGAAAGTAGCGTTCAGCCCCTTGCTGAACTCTTCAATAGTATGATATCCAGTCATCGTATCATTATCTCCCGCCATCAGGTTTTCTTTGCTTTCCCCGGCGCCTATTGCCACGTTATGGTAATGGACCAGGAATTAAAGGTCTCAAGGTTTCCAGGTGATCCGTCAGTATAATCGCCAACCTTCATTGTCCAGTTTCCCACGGGGCTGGATCCATCGAGCACAGTCAGTATAGTCGTGGTCGCTGGAATCAGTGATTGACCGCTGGTCAAGGGCCAGTTGGCGATATCATTCCACGTGGCAAAAGGCGTGGCGCCCTCGTCATCGAATATTATTCCAGGCAAGCTGCCCCCCCGCGAGGGTAATGGAACATCGTTCCACGGCAAACTGTCCATAATATGCTCTATTGTGCCTTCCGGGTAAGTCATCCGGATGGACCAATCTACTGGATAGTTAGGATCGGTGAAATGTTTGGTGGCTGTCACAGTGACATTCAGATCCGCTATCAGGCACGCGGAATAAGCGGCTCCAACCACTATTGTATGGGATGCGGTGGTGACCGAGCCGCCACCCGCCGGCACCGGCAGGTTTATGGCGCCGGAGGAGAAAGTGGTAGTGGTCCCTGTGGCGCAGACACTGGCCAGCGTGGTCACGCTCCATGGGGTGTTGCCGTCCGCCACGCCGCCGATAGTCACCGCGCAGGTCACCGCCGTGTTGTTAGACGCCGATGATGTGACCTGCAGCGTCACCGTGTCGTTGAGCGCCACCGTGGCAGGCGCCGCGCCAAAAGCCCCGGCGTTTATTTTGACCGTGCATAGGCCGGTCAGGGAAAAAGTGGCCGGGCTGTTGATTCCCGTCACCGTGATGGTGTTGGAGGTGATGGGGGTGGAAAGCGCAACACCGGTCTGGTCCGTGAAGGTGAAAGGATCGGGCGCCGTGTCTATGGCCAGCGTGGTCACGCTCCATGGGGTGTTGCCGTCCGCCACGCCGCCGATA
>JAOUPQ010000373.1 GCA_029879765.1 Nitrospinota bacterium
TGTCCCCGCGGCCCTGGCCAACTTGACGATTTCCATCCCCTACAATGACCTGGGGGCCATGGAAAGTGTGTTGGAAAAAGAGGGGGAGCAGGTGGCCTGCGTCATTGTGGAGCCGGTGGTGGGGAATATGGGGGTGCTTCCCCCGGAACCCGGATATCTGGAAGGATTGAGAGCTTTGTGCGACCAGTACCAGGCGTCTTTGATATTTGACGAGGTGATGACCGGCTTTCGGGTGGCCTATGGCGGCGCCCAGGAGTTGTATGAGGTGAAGCCGGACATGACCACGTTGGGAAAGATCATCGGTGGCGGGCTCCCCGTGGGCGCCTATGGCGGCCAGGTGGAAATCATGAACCAGGTGGCCCCCGCCGGGCCCGTATATCAGGCCGGCACTCTTTCGGGCAATCCCTTGGCCATGGCGGCGGGTATCGCCACGCTCAAATTGCTCAAGCAGGACCAGGTCTATGAAAAGCTGAACCAGATGTCCGCCAGGCTGGCCAACGGCCTCAAAGAAGCCGCGTGGCGGGCCAGGATCCCGGCTGTGGTGAACAGGGTCGGCTCCATGATGACTCTGTTCTTTACGGACAATGAGCGGGTGAAGAACTATATGGACGCCAAGACCTGCGACACAAAAAGGTTCGCCCAGTTCTTCAATGGAATGCTGGAGAAGGGGATATATATGGCCCCGTCCCAGTTCGAGGCGTGCTTCGTTTCCCTGGCCCACACCGAGGAGGATATAGATAAGACCCTGGAAGCGGCAGAGGATGTGCTGAAATCGATTAAGTAGCGGTCTCCTGGCTATTGGCGGGGGAGGCGGCCCGTTGCGGCGTCTTCCTCCCCGCCGCATATGCCGCCGCCACGAATATCCCACCCAGCGCCAGCGCTTCCTTCCCCATCACCACCGCCGTCTCCCTGGTGAACAGATTGCTCCTGTCCACGCCATCTATCAGCGGTAGAATAAAATTCTCCCGGGTCAAAGGCCAGAGAACAGGCAGGCCAATACCGTTCGCCGCATATGTATCCACGGAAAAGATGTCCAGAAACACATGGGTGAGCAGGCACAGGGTGGTGATGAAAAAGACAGTGGCAGGATTCGGGGTGGCGAAGCTGGTTGCCCCGGGCCGTGCAGCGCGTCTGTCCCAGGCACGTCTGTCCCAGACACGTCTGGTCCAGGCCCATCCGGCCACTATCCCTCCCATGGCCAGGGCAAAGCCAATGGAATGAGTTATCCCGTGGTGAAACTTGCCGGAGAGGATAATGGCCCCATCGGAAATATGGATGAAATCCGCGTCCGGCAGGTTGGCCGCCAAGGCGCACACCGCCGCCCATCCGACGTTTTCTCTGGTGAACGCTTCTTTTAGCGAAACAGGTTTGCGGGCCACGGCCCAAACGGCCAGACCGGCCAGAGTGTGCCCCAGGGGAGTGGGCATGGTGAAATAACTCCTTGCTCGAATTTTATATTGAATCCACATTATATCAGGTTGCTATCGGCTCATGATAGTCTCCCAATGCGCCCTTTGCTATATTGGCGGTTTCGGTCATCCCCTGCATGCCCTCCGTCTAAGGGGAATGACCAGGGGATTGCCTTGCCAAACCAATGCCTCATATTGAAATAACCTTTAGCGGGGTGTGCAATTTAAGATAACAATGGCATGACAATATATGTCAACGGAATGCCTGTTATTGTCATGCCCCACATCGCATTTGCTTGACCATGGGAAGCGGAAGCGCACATGCCTATAAAGCAAATAGAATACTAACAGCAAAACAAGGGGTTAGCATAATATTGCGCAGGGCAAGAAAAGTAGGACAGTAAGGTATATTTATTGCTAGTATAAGGAGGGGCGAGAAGTGGGGTGTCCTGAAATCAGCGCACCCAACCGCAAGGGAACGCAAAGAATTTATTCCATATGGCGCGAGTATGAGCTGTATGGGGGGGCGTCCCGGCGAATTGCACGGCCTGGCTGATGATCAGCCCAGGTGAAAAACCTATTCTATTTATGAGGGGATTATGAAACGAACTTATTTTCTAAACCTGGCGCTCGCTGTTCTGATGCTTGGCGCCATCACGCCCGGCTCGGCAATGGCTGATCTTCCCCCGTTTTCACGG
>JAOUPQ010000131.1 GCA_029879765.1 Nitrospinota bacterium
TCGGCGCAACGGTCTATATCCCCGGCCATGGCGCGGGCCAGCCCGGCGATCACCGGGCCTTTGACCGTCCTGGCGATTTTATGCACCGCTTCAAAATCCCCCACGGAAGCCTGGGGAAATCCCGCCTCTATCACGTCCACATTCAGCTTCGCCAGCTGGTGGGCCAGGGTCAGCTTTTCATCGATGGTCATGGAAAAGCCGGGGCTCTGTTCCCCATCACGCAGGGTAGTGTCGAATATGATTACTTGATCCTTGTTCCTAGCCATGATCTTCTTATCCTTATCGCCGGGCCAGGCAATACTGGCCGCAAGTTGTCATTCTAACGCCAAAACAGGCGTGGAGCGTTGTCGAATTTGATGGTTTTGTGGAGAAAAATATAAATTGCGCCTAGGGCGCAAGGAGGACGCGAAGGGAGATGGCCATGAACTTTTCAATCTTTTCCATTCCGGCATTATATCAACAACATGGCGATCTTTCATTAACTATTTTCAGGAAGGCGCCACCAGACCCTGCCTCCGGTGGGGTATGAAATAAAAGGGCCCCGGCAAGAATCGCCGGAGCCCATGGTTCCAAAAAGGATCAGCTCAAAGCCGCGCGTTGCTAATCGTAATCCCCCCTGTGGCAGATCTCGCATCCCCTGTGATCACCCACTCCATGCCGGAATTCCCAACTGACTCCGAAGGGATGGCACCACTCGCACTGGGATCCATCGTAATGACGGGAGTGGCAGGCCGCGCAACCGCTGGTGACCGTGGAATGGTCGAAGGTGGCCCCGGCCCAGGAGGGGTACTTGTGGCACATTTCACACGAACTGGTCAATCCTCCATTGCGATGCTGTGACGGAATCTTGTCGTCGTGGCAGGCGACGCAATTGGAATCCTCGGCGATGGCGTGATGGAACTTTTCATGCGCCGGCCTGGCTCTATGCCAGAAGGTGTTTGAAAAGTGGCAGGAATTGCAATAGGTTCCTATTTTGTACCTCGCATGGTTGAAAAGGTCCGTCCTTCCATACTCACCCGAATGGCACTGATAGCAGATCATATCGTTTTGCAGTTCCCTCAGCGGGACGCCTCCGTTATTCCTGGCGGCGGATATGTGGCAGTCGGCGCAGGTGAAACGCGCATGCTTGCCTTGCAGATAATGGTCATGCCAGGAAGAATCGGGAGTCACTCCAATCCCGGACAGATCGTTTGGATCGGATGAAACTATAACATCGTTGAACAGGTCTCCATTACACCCCGGCGCCACAGCGGTGAATAACAGAATAAACCCCAAAGCGATGAGCAGAAAAGTATTTTGATATTTTGATTCCATTTCCCCTCCAGATATATTAAAACTTGATAATCAACCATTTTTGAAGCTATATATGCGCGCTCTGCAAACCTTGCATGATCTATTTAAAACTAAAGCACGTTAAAAATATAGGACATATAGCCCATTAATAATTGGATTTTATCATATCTTTCAGGCCGAATAAAATGAAGTTTATATCCTTCACCCCTCCTTTTCATTTGTCATGAAACATATCAGCAACCAACTCTTGATCCTCTTCCTGGCCGGGATATGCCTGATGCTGCTCCAGTTCTTCATGATCAGGGAAATCTCCGCCATCCTGCGGGGGACGGAGATCGTCATCCTGCTGGTCACCATCGCCTATTTCTCCGGATATTCGGTGGGATACGCCCTGTCGGGAAGTTTTTCCCAGACCGGGCTCCGGCTGTTGGCGGTGGTTTTCTGGATGCTGCACATCACCCTACCCTTCTCGCTTCGATATTTCGCCGCCTTGCTGCATGAAAAATCCGCCGGCTGGTCCTTCGCCTTTGTCATCTTTTTCGCCATGTTCTTACTCTCCTCTTTCTACAGCCTGCTCCTGCCATGGTTCACAGACAAGGCCGGAACCGGCGACAGCCTGGCCAGGCTATACGGCGCGGAGCTTGCCGGGGCGGTGACCGGAGCGGTGGCTGCGCTGACCCTGGGCGCATACCCCATGGCTCAGCCGCTGCTGTATCAGGCGTCGCTGGCGGGATTGGTGTTTCTGCTATGGCCGAAGAAAGCGGTGGGAGCGATGGTGGCTATCGGTTTTGGCATTTACCTCCTGGCGTTCCAGAACATGGAGCGGGGCAGCCTGGTGGCCCATTATGTTAAAAGCCTCCATTTCCAGCAGGCGGATCCGCTGCTGAGCGTGAACAGCCCTTACCAGAAAGTGGACTTTGTCAAATCCGGCATGACGGGGAAGACCTATATCTTCCTGGACGGGAACATGAATTTCGGCTCCACATCCCTGGAGCATTTCAACACTTTCCTATCCCGCATGCCGGCCCAGCTTCTCCACCCGGAAAACACATTGGTCATCGGCGCGGGATCGCTGCAATCGGTGCGCAACGTGGCGCCCCACTCGGGCCATGTGCAGGTGGTGGAGATCGACGCCGCCGTGGCGAATGGAAGCCGCAGGTTCCTGGCGGATGTGAACCGGCTGGAAACCATATCCAACTGGAGCCTGACAATCCAGGACGCGAAGAACTACCTGGGGTCCACAGACAAGAAATTCGACCTGATAGTGGTGGACGTGCCCGCGCCCCTTTCCATCCAGCTGGGCTTGCTCCATTCCGTGGAGTTCTATGCGCTGGCCCGGGGCAGGTTGACGGAAAAAGGGGTTCTTTCCATATCATTGAGCGGAGGTTTCTCGCAAACCGCCACTACTCCAAAAACCGTGGCCGCGGCGGCGCTGGCTGTGTTCGAGGAAGCTTTACTGGTGAACCCGGACATTCCCGGCAGAAGTTTCATAATGGCCAGCCGGTCGCTTTCCTTTGGCAAGGAGGATATCCAAAGGGCGGGCTTGAACATGGGATACAAACAGATTGCCGTTTTCGACAAGGCGGAAGCGTTGCGGATCGTGGGGGATACGGCGCCGATGTCGCTTGACGACATGAGCTACCCGGTGCTGCGCAGCCTGCGGTTGGTCGTGAAGCGTCATATAACCGGAGAAATGCCATGATAAGGATAACCTACGCCCTTCTATTCGGCGCCTATTTCGGCATGATCCAGACAGCGTATTTCTTCGGGCTGGAGATCCTGCTCACCGCCGCATACACCAGCTTCGTCACCGCCACCCTGGCCTGGATCGGCGGAGCGATAGCCGGGCTGTTTCTGCCGGATGGGCAGGGGACGGCCCAAAGTTCCACTTCACCGGCAGGACCACTAGTGGTGGGGCCACTAATAGGATGGCATGTGGCCGGGCTGGCGGCCTATTACATCACATCGGCTCTTCTTTTCAGCTTCCCATACAATTTCGCCATTCTCCCGTTTTGTCTGCCGCTGATCATGGTGTCCGGCGCCCAGACTGGCCACTTCTTCCGTGTCAACCAGCCGTTTTTCCCCACCACGGCGCAACTGTTTCTTTGGGAGAACAACGGATTTATCATCGGATGGCTAGCTGGTTTTACGGGCTTTGTGGTTTTCGGGATACAGTTTCTGCGCTTCGGCCCCGCAGCCCTGGGGTTGGCCCTGGCGCCGCTGATATTCCTGCGCGCCAGATCCGCCAGAGTCGAGCAGAAAGAACCGACGGGAGAAGAACGGGCGCCTCACCCCTCCTGATCTTCAGTTTTCCCGCGCCTGCCCAGCCATAGCCACAGGGCGAAGAACACCACCGCCGCCGCCATCCCGGCGATGAGCAGGCTTTTGTGGAACCGCTCCTTCTCCGCCTGCTCCGCCAGGCTCATGATATAGTCCACTGTGTCCAGGCGTTGCTGCTCCAGGTCGGACTCCTTTTTGGGGTCGTAATGGGAGGGCATGGGAGTGACTGGAATCCCGTTGGTTACCCTGGTGTACAGCGCTTCGCGGGTGTATGGACCGATAAAGGTCCACGGCTTGGTCAGGTCTCGCGGATATATTTTCCTGCCGTAATCGTCTTTGAGTTTTTTCGCCGGATTTCCTTTCCCGTCCGGGCCATGGCAGTCATCGCATTTCAGGTCGAAATACGCCTTCCGTCCCCATCGCACAGTTTCGGGAGTCCTGGGAGAGCTGGGGGCTTTCAGCGCAGGGGGGTTTGGCTCATCGTCATACAGATCGGATAACGATTTAAGATATGCCACCAGGCTCCAGATCTCTTTTTCCGTGAGGGAGTTTTTCCACGCCGGCATTCCGTTGGACAAAAGCCCTTCGGAAATGGCCATGTATATATCCTCGCTCCTGGCCAACATGGTGTCCGGAGGGCTGGTCTTCAGCTTGTATATCCCCGTGGTGAAATCGCGAGGCTTTCTGGGCAAATACTCCGCCGCCGTGCCATTGCCTTTCCCCTCCGGTCCATGGCACTGGAAGCAGCGTTCCATATAAACGATCTTCCCCATTTCCAGGGACCCATCCTGCCCGGCATGGCCGACCCAAGGGAACAGCGCCCACACTAAAAGATTCATGGCCAAAAACCGGCCCACCAATGTTTTCGACTTCATAATAAACACCACAACTGCATATCATTCCCAGGGGTGAACAAACGATAAACTACAGCGGATCCTGCCGCTCCGTCACACCCTTACACTATGAATAAAATCCGCGAGCCAGTCAATACCATCCGACAAATAAAGAGTTGATCCCCTTTTCTTGCAAAAGCCGCATAAGATACCCCATCTTTTATAAAAAGGAGGTGTCGTCATGAGATATGTCGCACTGGCGATGGCGCTTCTGTTTCTTTTTCCCGCCACCGCCATTACAGATGAGCCCATTTCCTCCCTGCGTTTCCGTGTGAACATGCACGAAATATTCAAAAACTACAGGGGAATATACATTTCCACCAGAGACGATGTCCGCGTGGCCACCACAGCCCATGTCCACCTTATGAAAGAGCATATTGACAATCTGTACGCCATAATCCCGGAAAGAAACGCCGATGGCGAACCTTTGGACAAGAAAGCTTTCGCGGCCCGTCTGGACAAACTGGGCATGGCTCTGGCTGATCTGGGCAAGGCCTTGACGAAAGGGGATAAGGAGAGGATCCAGGAGTTTCCCAAGACCATTTTTTCCATCTGTGTCGGGTGCCACACGGAAGCGAAACTCAAATACATGTTCCGCCTGCCCAGGGGACAGAAACTGTTGAGCGAGTATATGCACTCGGTGGGGGAGAACTATGAGATGGCCCAGATCTACCACGAAAGCGGCGAGATGGAGAGAACCATGGACCACCTGTTTATAGTGAACGAATATCTGGGGTTGATCAACATGGTATTCCCGAACACGGGTCCCTCCGGGATTATCATGGACAGGAACAGGCTGAAAAAACAGATCGCCGAGGTGGAAGGCTATAACGAACTGTTATTGACCGACATGAAAAGCGGCAAGCTGGTGAACTTTGACGCCGTCAAAAAATCGCTGAACACCATCTGTATCGCCTGCCACGAGCCGGACAAGATCAAGTGATCCTGCCGGCTCATGGAATCGGCCATATACACCATGGCATCGGCGCTTTGGGGCGCGCTAGGAGGCCGCCAGTTGTTTTCTGGACTTCTTGCGGTCCTCTTCGTTTAGCTGTCGCTTACGGATGCGCAACTCCCCTGGGGTGATCTCCGCCAGTTCGTCGTCACCGAGGTACTCCACTGTCTGCTCCAGCGACATCAGCCGCGGTGGCGCCAGCCTCATGGTGTCGTCCGCCGCAGCGGCGCGCATGTTGGTCAGCTTCTTGCCTTTGCAGATATTCACCACCAGGTCCCCCTGCTTGTTGGCCTCCCCCACCACCATTCCCTCATAAACCTGCTGGCCAGGCTGGATGAAGAACACTCCTCGATCGGTGAGTTTGTCTATGGCGTATGCTGTGGCCACTCCCGCTTCCTGGCTGATCAGGGAGCCGTTGCGCCGCACATCGATGGGACCGGAGAACGGGATATACTGGCTGAACACATGGCTTATGGTGGCGCTTCCGCGGGTCTCCGTCATCAGTTCCGAATGAGCCCCGATCAACCCCCGGGCGGGAATGGAAAACTCCAGCCGCGCCCTGCCAGGCCCGGCGGATCCCATTTCGGTCAGGACCCCTTTTCGAAGGCCCATACGCTCCATAACCTTGCCGGTGTGGGCCTCGTCCACATCTATCACGGCAGTCTCCTCCGGCTCCATCAGCTTGCCGTCTATCACCCTGGTTATGATCTCCGGGCGACTCACCGCAAACTCCAGGTTCTCCCGGCGCATGGTCTCGATTAGTATGGCCAGGTGCAGCTCACCCCGGCCAGACACCTTGAAGGCCTCCCCATCCCCGGAGCGCTCTATCCGCAACGCCAGATTGGAGCGGGTTTCCCTCTCCAGCCTGTCGCCCAGCCGTCGGCTGGTTATCTTCTCGCCGCTCTTGCCCGCCAGGGGAGATGTGTTCACCATAAATTTCATCGCCACAGTGGGCTCGTCAATGTCCATGGCAGGCAAAGCCTCCGGAGCCTCCCGGCTGGCCAGGGTCTCGCCGATCTCCAGATCTTTCAACCCGGCCACCACCACGATTTCTCCAGCTTCCGCCTTTTCGATCTCGCTCTTCCCCATTCCGTTGTAGGAAAAAAGCTTCACCACTTTTCCATCAACCTTTTTGCCATCTTTCATGATCCTGCTGACCGTGTCTCCCAGCGACAAAGAACCGCGGTGAATGCGGCCAATGGCCATTCTTCCCAGATAGTCGCTGTATTCCGCGCTGGAAACCAGCATCTGGAATGGCCCCACAGGAACCTGCGGCGCCGGGGAACGGTCCACAATGGCGTCCAGAAGAGGAGTCATGTTCTCCCCTGGTTTTGACAGATCCATGGTGGCCAGCCCCTGCTTGGCGGAAGTGTAAACGGTGGTGAAATCCAGCTGGCGCTCGTTGGCGCCCAATGTATCGAATAACTCGAATACCTGGTCCAGCACCCACATGGGCCGCGCGTCCCGTCGGTCGATCTTGTTGATCACCACAATGGGGCAAAGCCCCATCTCCAGCGCCTTGGCCAGCACATATTTTGTCTGCGGCATCGGGCCATCCACCGCGTCCACCAGCAACAGGGCGCCATCCACCATCTTCAGGATGCGCTGCACTTCCCCGCCGAAATCGGCGTGCCCTGGGGTGTCCACGATGTTCACTTTCACGCCTCGCCACGAGATGGCGGCGTTTTTGGCGAAGATGGTTATCCCCTTTTCGCGCTCCAGCTCGTTGCTGTCCATGGCGCGTTCCTGGATTTTCATATGGGCGGCGTACACCCCCGCCTGGCGGAATAATGTGTCCACCAAAGTGGTCTTTCCATGGTCGACGTGGGCTATAACACCTATGTTGCGGATATCGTCACGAGTAATCATTATCGGTCTTTGGCCTTACAAATCGTTAAAACCGTAAATTATACCATGTCAATATGAAAAAAACTATAAATATAAAAGAAGCGCCGCCAGGACAAGATAACACCCCACGGTCAGCCAGACCATCAGGCCAGCCGCCTCCCGGATGGCGCCCCTCCATAATGGCCTTGTCCGCTCCCCCATGTATGGCGATTGCTTTTCCACTCCATCATACCTGTTCACCCCTCCCAGCCGGACCCCCAGCGCTCCGGCGAAAGCTGATTCGGCGATCCCGGCGTTGGGCGAGGCATGAGCCCCCCCGTCGCGCCACATGATCCTCCAGGCGCCCGCCCCGTCCAGTCCCCGCGCCCATGCCACAAGCGGAATCAGCCCCCCCGCCAGCCGCGCGGGAATATAGTTGGCCACATCGTCCAGCCTGGCCGCAGCCCAGCCGAAGTTTACATATCGCTGATTCTTATAGCCGAACATGGAGTCCATGGTGCTCACCGCCTTGAACAGCATGGCCCCCACCCCCCCACCGAGGGCGATGAAAAAAAGCGGGGCGATTATCCCGTCCACGGAGTTCTCCGCCACACTTTCCACCACGGCGCGCACTATCCCCTCTTCCGGCAGATCCGTGGTATCCCTCCCCACCATCATCCCCGCCGCGCCCCTGGCCCCGGCCAGATCCGCCCTGTCCAAAGCGTCATAGGCCGCCATCGCGTGGTCTTTCAAGTCCCGCATGGAGATAGCGAAATATGCCAGAGCAATCTGCGTCATCATCCCCAAAGCCGGATGGATGGTTTCCATTCCCACCACCAGCGCCCAGCAGGCAAAACCGGTGACAGAAAGAGTCGCCCCCACCGTGGCCATCCCCGCCAATTTCGTATCCCCCAGCCATCGCCTGGCTTTGGGTTCCGCCCATACGCAGAATGCGCCGATCAGGCGGACAGGATGAGGAAACCAGCGGGGATCGCCTAAAAGCGCATCCAGCGCCAGAGCCGCGCCGCCTATTAAAAGGAAGGTCATTCATGCCCCATAAGCTTATACAACGCCCCTATGTCCATGTTGCAGCGGACCACGTCCGCCATCCCAAACATCCCGATATCAAAAACACTATGAATCGTCATGTAAGATTCATAAGCTTATACAACGCCCCAATGTCCATGTTGCAGCGGACCACGTCCGCCAGGCGGTCCA
>JAOUPQ010000009.1 GCA_029879765.1 Nitrospinota bacterium
ATCGCGATCAATTATTGCAACCAATTGATAAATTGGTCGGGGCGAGAGGATTTGAACCTCCGACCACCTGAACCCCATTCCTAATTTCGAGTTATCCCACAAGAGCGCTATCTTGTGGAATCCCTTGTACTTCGATTTCCTGACTTACTTTATTGTGTAGCCTTCATTCTGTGAACACCGGCTTGCAAATCAAAGCAAGATGATAGGACGGAATTGGCGGCTAGAGTGGCTGAATTAATCCTGATAAAGTAATATTTGTTTTCTTTGCGATTGTTTTGGTGGTAGAAATCTAAAATTCCATCGTTGAGGTGGCCACTTTACATCGCCAGGGATAGCTGGAAAGCTATAGAAATTCCGGCCTAGCGATTACTTGGCGATTACTTTAGAATTCACCAAAACAACAAAAAAACCATAACCTATTGAATAAATGGTACCCCCGGCAGGAATTGAACCTGCGACCTACGGATTAGGAATCCGGCGCTCTATCCCCTGAGCTACGGGGGCCTCGGTTGCGCGCTTATGCGCGGCGGACGTTCAATTATACATTCTGTCAGCCAAATTCAAAGCGCAATTACATATGTTCGCAAAAACCTCTCCCCCACCCTTTCCTGTCTGTGCTCTGGACAAGAGCTCGGCAAACTGGCCACTTCTACTGTGGCGCAAAACAAGAGGAAAGCCGTGCCGCGCTGTCGACCAGCATATTCCCCTCCAAGAATGTGATGGCAATGTTAATATGATTTTCCGGCATAGATCAACTGCGACAACGCTCATGGAGCAAAACGAATCCCTGCAAGTCCGTCAGCGGAAAATCGTCTGCATATACAAAGCCAGGATCGTCTATTCCCCGGCCCAGATCATACGCAAAAGCGGCATTATCTCTTCCGGCTCGAATACCGGGCGTGGGTTATAGAGCGCCGCCCCATCGGTCATGGCCGCCTCCGCCACTTCGCCCAGGGCTTCTTCGGCCACCCCTGCGTCTTTCAAAGTGGTGGGCAGCTCCATCCGACGCGCCATATCCAACACCCACCCAGGGGCCTCCTCCCCGGAGCCCAGGCCCAGCGCCTCGGCAACCTGGTCATACAGCTGGGGATCTTCTTCCATATTGAACCGCATCACATGGGGCAGGCAGATGGAGTTTGCCAGACCATGGGGGACCCGGGCCACCCCTCCCAGCCCATGGGCGATGGCGTGGCACAGCCCCACCATGGCGTTGGAAAAAGCCCCTCCCGCCAGGTTGGAGCCCACCAGGGTGTGCCCCCTGGCCGCCAGGTTCCCGGGCTCGGCCCATGCCACCGGCAGCCATTGGCCCATCAGCCGCAGCGCCTGCATGGCCAGAGAGTCGGACACGGGATTTTTCATTACGGAGTGGAGCGCCTCTATGGCGTGGGTGACAGCGTCCATCCCTGTGGAGGCGGTTATGGCCGGGGGCAGATGAACCAGAAACTCCGGATCCAGCACCGCCGTGTTCGGGAATATGTTGTGGTCCAGCAGGTTTTTTTTTCGTTTTTCCCCGCTGTCGTATATCACCGCCACATTGGTCACCTCGCTGCCAGTGCCGGAGGTGGTGGGGAGGACAATGTGGGGGGTCTGGGGACCGGCGAGGATGTTAACTCCCATATGGTCGCGGATACTTCCGCCGTTTTTCAACACCACGCTGATTCCCTTGCCGGTGTCGATCACCGAGCCGCCCCCGACGGAGATGACACAATCGGCCCCTGCGTCGGCGGCCATTTTCGCCCCTTCGTCGATCACCGTGTATCCGGAGTCCTGGGTGACCCCGCGGAACACCCCCCCCAGCCTGGGGCCCAAACCGCGGATAAGTTTGTCGAAGGCCCCTCCGGCGGTGGCCACATGCTCGTCGGTGACCACCAGGGCCATGCGGCAGCCAAGCTCGGACATCTCCGCGGAAACATCCCCCCCGGCGCCCTCGCCGAAGACAAGCTTCACCGGCATCCGGAAAGCGAAGGGGGATTGCGGTGTTGATTTCAAAGCCACGCGGTTACGCCTCATCCAGAAAAATGGTGTCCACATGCGAGGCGCAGTCGGCCAGGGATTTGGCCGCGCCGATATGGCGGACGATGACGGTGAGGTCTCCTTTGAGTTTGAGCTTGCCTGTAATCAGCCCCCGCACCGGCTCCAGGTTCCCCCGGATCACCGATTTCCACCAACCATATTCCGCCCGGATCATGAAAGGCGCTTTTTCCGCCTCTGCCAGGTCACAGGAGCGGGCGCTGCGGCATTGCCCCTCATGCAGGTCCAGGAACATGCCAAAATCCTGGGTCATGCCGATTTCCGGGGCGGCGGTAACGATAAACGACACGGGGCCGGCGCGCCAGTTTTTGCCTCTTTGCTTGTAGTCGTCGCTGGCGTTGATCACTTGGCCGAAGCTTTGGGTCCAATCATCCGAGGGGAACTTGTGGCTCATGCTCTGCTCCTTGTTTTTTATGCCCAGGCGGGGCCTTCGTTATTTCCGGTCCATCACCCACACACCGTCCCATTCCGGCCCTGGAGGATTCACTTTCATCATTTCGCATCTCTGGATATACATCCGCGAAAGCTCATCCCCCGGATGGAGCGACAGCACCTTCTTGAAGAAGTTCACCGCCTTGTCCAGTTTCTGTTCGCGATAACATTTCACACCATCGCCGAAATAGTTTACCACTTCCATGATGGAAGGGAAATCTTCCTCTGTATAATGATCCAGCACCTCCAGCACCCCCACAGGCTCGGTCTTCCCCTTCACCACCACCCGGTCCACTTCCCGGATGCGGTATGTCCCCTTGAGCCGTTTGTATGTGTATTCGCTGATCAGGATTTTGGCGTGATACTGTTTGCAGGCGCTCTCCAGCCGGGACGCCAGGTTGACCCCGTCGCCGATCAGGGTGAAATCCATTCGCTTGGGAGAGCCGATGTTTCCGGAGACCACGGTGTCCGTGTTCAACCCGATCCCCATGTCCACGGGCTTCAGGCCATGGTTTACCCGCTCCTGGTTGAACTGGGCCAGGTCCCGGAGCATGGCGATGGCCGCCCGCACGGCATGGTCCTCGTCGTCCCCCTTGGGGAGGGGCATGCCGAAGGCGGCCATGATGGCGTCGCCGATGAATTTGTCCAGCATCCCCCCCTCGCGCTGGATGCACTCCACCATGATGGTGAAATACTCGTTGAGCAGGGCCACAGTCCCCTGGGGACCCAGCTCCTCGGTGAGGGTGGTGAAGCCGCGAATGTCGGAGAACATCACAGTGGCCATGGCGCTCTTGCCGCCCAGGATATCCTCGTCCTCCCCCAGAAGCTGGCTGGCGATCACCGGGTCCATATACCGGCTCATGGTGGACTTCATCCGCTTTTCATTGGTGATGTCGTCTATCATTATCATCAGGCCCAGGTTCTCATCCTCGGAGCTTCTTAACGGCTGGAAGGAGAGGTTGGCGGAAAGGCTTTTTTCGCCAATTTCCAGGCCTGCGTCCATGGCCAGGTCTTGCTCTCCTGTTTCCACGGTCTTCTTGATTTTTTCCATCACCCAGGAGGCGCCGCCGGTGAAAAAGTCTTTCGCCTTCTTGCCCACCACCTCGTCATGGGCCCTGCCCATCATGGAAAGCCCGGCGTTGTTGCAGGTGACTATCACATTTTCCGAGTTGAGGGTGAGCACACCGCTGGGCATGCTCTCCAGGATGCTGTCGTTGTAATTCTTCATGTTCTGCACGTCGTTGAACAGCTTGGCGTTCTCCAGCCCGATGGAGACCTGGGCCGTGAAAGCCCGCAGCCGCTGTTCGTCCTCGGCGTTGAACGCCCCGCCGCGCTTGTTGAGCGCCTGGGTGACCCCGATCCGCTTGCCGTTCTTGTTCACCACGGGAACGCACAGGATCGACCGGGTGAAATAGCCGGTCTCCCGGTCCATTCCGGGGTTGAACCGCAAGTCGGCGTAGGCGTGGGGGATGTTTATCGTCTTGCCGGATTTGAAAACCGCTCCGGCGATCCCCAGATGGTTGGGGAACCTGATCTGGGAGCTTTTGAGACCCACTCCCAGCTCGCTCCACAGCTCGCTGGTCTTTTCGTCGTTCAAAAACAGGGTGGTCCTCTCCGCCTTGAGCATGCGGGCCGCCTCCATCATCACCTTCTGGATCATCTTGCTCAGGTCCATCTCCGAGGTGACTTCGCTGACCACTTCCAGAAACTCCATCTCCAGCTCGCGGGACTTCTTCATGGTCTCCACATACTGGGTGGCCTGCAGGAAGATGGCGGCCTGGGTGCCCATATCCTCCAGAAGCTTCAGGTCGCGTATATTGAACCGGCCCTTTATCTTGTTTAGCGCCTGCACCACGCCGATGACCGCTCCCTTGACGGTGCGGATTGGGGCGCAAAGAATGCTGCGGGTCTTGAAGCCTGTCAACTCGTCGGAGGAAGGGTCGAAAAACTCGTTGGCGTAGGCGTCATCCACGATGATGCTCTCCCCGCTTTTGTATACATGCCCGGCCACCCCCCGGGTGTCCAGTATGCGAATCTCCCGCTCGAACCCGCCCTGGGTGACGGAGGTGTACAACTCGTTGGTCTGCTGATCGTGCAGGAACAGGGAGCCGCGCTCGGCGCCGGTCTCTTCCATGATTATGTTCACGATAGTCTGCAGCATCTCGGAGAGGTTCTCCATGGCGGCAAGCTGCTTGGAGACGTTGAGCAGTGTCTCCATCTGCCGCAGATAGGAAGGCTCCGGCCCTGTGGATTTTGACAGGATATTGGAATGCCCCTCGCTCACCATGTCATCTTTACCCCGGTTGCCCGACATTTCCCTCCATCCTTTCTCTTAAAACCCGGATAGTTTCTTCCAGTTCGTGGATCCTGTTGAAGGATTCGTTTTCCAGTTCCTGCAATATTGCTCTTTGTTCCAAGTCTTTCTCCTCCATGCCGGAGCGTAGTGTGGATATGGTGTCCCGCAGTTGCTTGATCTCGTCCTGGCTTTCGTTCACAGCTTCCCGCACCGCGTCCTCCCGGTCGGCGAAGGACTGCTCCAGCTCCTGCCGCAGTTTTTTTATGGTTTGGGTAAGCTGGGATTTTTCTTCTTCATGCTCGCCGAGCAGCTTGCGCATGTCGTTTTCCGCCTCGCGGATTATGTCCTCCAGAGCCACCCGCAGCTCCACCACGGTTGCGCGAAGCTCGTCGCTTTCGACCAGAGAGGCCGACAGCGCTTCCTTGAGTTCCTCTTCCTTCACTGGGATCACAGCTCCTGGATATGCCAGACCTTTTTTCGACTCCACAACGTGGCAGCCCCCTGCACCGCGCAAGGGAATCCCCTGTTTGATACTGCTGTCCCGGAAAAAAATCCACCGGCTTCCCGGCGCGGCGCCATTTGCTACACTACATTCCCCTTAAGCGTATACTATCACGTTTTATGAGTTGTTTTACAGTCCTGCAAAGGCGCCGAAAGATCACATATTGGTTCCGTAGCCCTGCTGAACCTTAGGCACGATCAAAGTTACTATCATGTAATGCAATCGGCTGTTTGCATTACAAAAGGAGCCACAACCTGCAGGACGCATTTTCGCTGCCTAAGGAGTTGATTGGCAAAGTTATCGACGCATGGTAAGCTGAATTATCGTTTACCAAGGAAGCCCGTTTCGAAATTCCAATATTCGATCCTCAACGGCACTGTCCACTCTGTTAAGCGGGAATTGGCATGGATTCGTCACAAGTTGACAGCTTAATTTATCAAGACAAGGTACGGCACCTTTATCGGCAATACCCAGTGGTCGTAGCCGGGACCTTGGCCGTGGGTGTATTGACCTTACTGTATTTCCATTTCATCGGCGCCACCCATCTGATCGTCTACTGGTTCGTTATTCTACTGGCGCTAAGTGGGCTTCGACTTGCCATATATCTGAAGTTCATGAATAACGAGAAAAGCCTTTCTCCCAAGTCATGGATGTATTTATCCATCATCATGACCGGCCTGGCGGGGCTTTTGTTCGGCTCATTGGAGGTGAATCATATGCTTTCGCGGCAATTGCCTGTGGAAGCCGATATGATAGTCGCCCTGATCATCGCTGGAATGTGCGCCGCCGCCGCTTCCACCAATTCTGTCAGCCTTCCTGCAGTGCTGGCCTTTTTGGTTCCATCCCTGACCCCGTTGATTTTTTCACATTTTATATTAGGGAACAATTCGGGGCATTGGACAGTGGGGATGGCGGTTCTGGCATACCTGCTGCTGCTGACTATATCGGCCAGGCAGCAAAGTGTCTTCCTGCACGAAATGCTCAATTTACGCCACGTCACCGCCAGCCTGCTGAAAGATATGACACTCAATGACAAGCGGCTGATAGAGGCTCAAAGGATCGCAAAGATCGGTTACTTCCACTCAGACATCACCAACAACTTCACTTATATTTCCGACCAGGCCTACCAGAATTTTGGTTTGGAGCCTGGGGAGCATGACTTCACTTTCCAGAAATTCATTGAATTAATTCATCCGGATGACAGGGAACGGATGGTTGGCGAAATGAAAAGGAACATGGGGAATCGGCAAAAAAAGGGGGTATACGAGTTTCGGGTAGTCCACCCCGATGGATCTATCCACTTCCACAGGACTGTGGCGGAGATCGAATATGATGCCGTCGGCGCCCCAACCACGATGCATGGGTCCTCCCAGGATATCACGGAGATGAGCAGGGTAAACGCCACCCTGCGCACCCAGGCGATGATCATGGAGCACATCGCGGAGGGCATACAGATAACCCGCGTATCAAATAGCGTCATTGTGCACACCAATCCAAAATTCGAGGCGATGTTCGGATATGGTCCTGGCGAACTGATCGGCAAACATGTGTCCGTGCTCAACTTTCCGGAACCAGGAAAAAGCCCGGAGCAGATGGCCGAGGAGATCGACTCCACCATTCTGACCCAAGGTGAATGGAATGGGGAAATCCATAATATAAAGAAAGACGGGACCGGATTCTGGACCACCGCCACGGTGACCCGATATCAGGACGCCGAGTTCGGTGATGTGATGCTCACTGTCCAGAAGGATATCACGGAGACCAAGTGGCTCCATGATCAGCTGGGGGAGAGCGAACAGTGGCACAAGACGCTGTTCAAGAACGCCCCCGACGCCATATTCCTGGCGGACCCGGAAACGGGAATCCTGCTGGATGTCAACGAGGCTGGAATCTGGCTTCTGGGTAGAAAAAGGGAAGATATCATCGGGGCGCACCAGTCCACTATCCATCCTCCCCGAATATTGAATGAAATCAGAAAGATTTTCAGCCGTCATTCCCGGGGAGAGATGGCAGATCCGATAGAGACCCTGGTGTTGCGCAGCGATGGTGTCGAGATTCCGGTGGAAATCTCCGCCCACACCCTCATGCGGGGCGGCAAAAAAGTGGTTCAGGGCATTTTCCGCGATATTACCGAGAGGAAAAAGGCAGCGGACAACCTTAAAAAAGCCAAGGAAGTGGCGGAAGAAGCCACGCGCACCAAGGATAAATTCGTCTCCCTGGTGGCCCATGACCTCAAATCCCCCATCGGCGCTATCAGCGGTTTTCTGAGCCATATGCTTCAAGGCTCCGGGGAGGATCTTACCCCCCAAAACAGGGAAATCTTGCGCAGGGTCGTTTCCACCAACCAGGTGATGGTGCGCACTATCGACGAGCTTCTGGATATCTCCCGCCTGCGGAGCGGGAGTGTGCGGCCTCGCCCTGTCTTCTTTGAGGCCAGGGATATGGTGTCGATGGTTTTCGGCCAGGCCTCGCTGGCCGCTGAGCAAAAGGAAATCACCCTGGTCAACGACACTCCGGAGAAGCTTCGATTCTTCGCGGACACCTCGCTGTATTACGAGGTTCTGGCCAACCTTGTCACCAACGCCATCAAATTCTCCCACAAGGGGGGGAGTGTGCGAATCTACTTCAGTCCCGAGAGCGCCACCCTGATGGTGGAGGATACCGGCGCCGGAATGAGCCAGAAGCAGATAGACAATCTTTTTATGGAAGGGGAGAAGACCTCCACACCTGGCACCGCCGGGGAAATAGGGACAGGCCTGGGCATCCCCTATGCGCTGGAGATCCTCCGGGCTCATGGAGGAGACCTTTGCGTTGATTCGGAACCGGGAAAAGGGAGCAGGTTTTATGTTCAGTTACCCGTGGTGAAGCCACAGATCCTGCTTGCCGATGATGAACCCGCCATCCGGGCGTTGGTCCGCGCCAACCTGGAGAGGCATGGGTTTCTGGTGGAGGAAGCGTCGGATGGGGACAGGGCCATCGAACTGCTTAAAAAATCCTCTCCCCACATTTTGCTTCTGGATATCTCCATGCCGGGCATGGACGGATTCACCGTGATCAGAATCATTCGAGAAGAGATGCAGAATTCGTCCCTTCCCATTATCGTCACCACTTCCGACGGGGCCATCGAGGCGAAGGAAAAAGCCCTCAAAATGGGCGCCAACGACTTTTTGACAAAACCTTTGGACCTGCAGGACATGGCGCTGCGAATAAACAAGCTGATCATACGGCACGAGATCAGCTGGTGGTAGGCGGGGAACCCATTGCCAGAAAAGCCCGGGCAAGGGATAATAAACATGAGTGAAAGCTTTAAAACATTTATTCTTTTATGTTATCGCCAAAGTAGCGCAGAAGCCGGCCAAACCGACAGGAGGATCATTTGTTCTGGAGCAACCCGGTTCCGAAACTATTGGATCAGTTCATCTCCGCCACCCCGCAGCAGCGCCCGGAAATAATCGACAAGATAGCCTCCCATGGCCACAAGGCTATAGATCCTGTGCTCGAAAGGCTGCGCATCGGCGCCCTTTTTCCCGAGTTTGCCGTCAACATTCTATCGGCGATTCGGGGCGAGGAGATACCCTGCCTGCTGATCGATGGAATGGGTTGCGATGACGACAAGGGGCGGGACGCCTGCCAGAAGGCCCTGGAAAAAGCCCACATGCCATTGGTGGCCCAGGCCGTGGCCCACGCGCTGAATGACCAGGACCACCACATCCGAGCCGGGGCGGAAAAGCTGCTGATAAAATTCCCAAAGGCCATCCCCGTGGACAAGGTCATCCCCTTGCTTAAAAGCCAGGACAAGGATCACGTGCGAAAGGGGATCAACGTCCTTGCCGCCGCCGCCACCCCCAGGGCAGTGGAAGCCATATCCACCCTTTTGACCCACAGCAATCCATGGTTCCGCAAAAAGGCGGTGGACGGCCTGGTCGCCACCGGATCCCACGACGTGGCGGAAAAACTGTGCGACCTTGTGGAAGTGGAGAAAGACTCGGACGTGTTGAAGTCCGCCATCCACGCCCTGGGCTACCTGGGATCGCCCAAGGTCGCCCTGCGACTGGCGCCGCTGCTCGAGTCCGAGGATCTGCTTTTGCGCCAGATGGCCTCCCAGTCCATCGTGGAGATGGGGGACTCCACAGTGGTGGCGCCAGTGGTGGCGCTCATGCGCTCCAAGGACAAAAACATCCGACGCATCACTGCGGACACACTGGGAGGGCTATCAGGACCCGGCATTCTGGACGCCCTGGTCAAGGCGTTGCGCGACGCGGACTGGTGGGTGCGGGAAATCGCCGTGGCCACCCTGGCCGAGCGGGCCAATGACGAGTCCAACGAAAAAGTGATGGGCCTGCTGGCCGACAAGGATCCATATATCCGCCGCATCGGGGCCGAGTATTTCTGCCTGGTCCATTACCCCAAGGCCTTCGATGGACTGGAGGCGCTGCTGAAGGACGATGACTGGTGGACCCGGGAGCGCTCTATCGTGGCCCTGGGCCGCCAGGGCGACCCCCGCGCCATCCCCTTGGTTCTCAATCAGCTTCACGACAAACAAACCCGCCTGGCCACGCCGGAGGCCCTGGCGCGGATTCCCCATCACGACGCCCTGGCCGCCCTGGCCAGGCTCGCCTCTTCCCCGGACAAGCTGATGCGCTCCGCCGTCACCAAAGCCGCCACCATCATAGGCGGGGTGAACGGAAAGAAGTTGCTGGAGCATCTTGCCCACGATCACGATTCGGAAGTGGCGACCGTGGCGCGGCGATACCTGGCGGAAATGATGGCCCCCCACGACAAAAAGAAAGAGGACTAGCGGGAAGCTCTACCCGCTCCCCTGGCATGGCGCAGGGCCGGTTCTATGCACTCCTCCACCAGCCATCGCGCCACAGGCGCCGCCACCCCATCCCCTGTCAGGTGGTATGCCTCCTGCCTCCGCTCCGGAAGCTGGTAATCATCCGGCAACCCCATAAGCCGCGCCGTTTCCCTGGGGGAGAGCAGCCTGCTGCGCGCCTGGCCTTCCTCCACCACCAGCACGATCTGCCTGCTGGAGCCCCCCGCCGGAGTGCGCAGGCAGCCGGCCACGCCATCAAACCTCGCTTCCGCCCTCTGGACGCTGGCGCCTGTCTTATCCTTTCTTGTGCGCTTGAACACGGCCCCCACCCACCGCTGGCCGGAGCGCATAGCCTCCTGCACTTTTTCCATATGGGCCGGGCTCATCAAGGATAAAAGCCTTCTGGTCTCCTGCCGGGTGTGCCAGCGCATATTGTTGGCGTCCTCTTCCAGCAGGTCCATCAGTGTTTCTTCCCTGGGCGCCGGGGCCTTCGGATCCAGCCAAAGCCACCCCGCCAGCTCCCTGGCGCCCATGCGTCCCTGGGCAAGGGCCAGGGAATGGGGGTGCCACATTGGATTCGGGTTTTGACTTATTATCCTCTTCGGTGGGGCCAGCCCCGGGCCGAAACCGATGATGAACAGGCGCGGCCTGCTTTGCGGAAGAAACAGGGAGGCGTTTATCACCATGGGGGCGTAGCTGTAACCTCTGGCCGCCAATGCGCCCAGAATCGCCGCCAGATCCCTCCCCCCATGGGACGTGATGGCGCCGGATACGTTCTCCAGCGCTATGGCCCCCGGCGACCTGCCTTCTCTCGCCAGTTGCTCCATCAGGCGCCAGAACGGCCAGAATGTCCCGCTCCGCTTCCCCGCCAGCCCATTCCGGGTTCCAGCCAGTGAAAGATCCTGGCAGGGGAACGACGCCCACGCCAGATCCGCCTGGCCCGGAAGGTCCGAAACTTTGATCGACGCCACGTCCCGCTCCATCAGCTGGGGCTCTCCGGGAAATCGCCTCCGATAGCACGATGCTTTTTTTGGGTCCCAATCGTTGGCGAAAAGACATTTCCACCCGGCGCCCAGCCCTTCGCGGACCATCCCACCTCCCGCGAAAAACTCGTAAAATTTCATCTCATACCCGCGCAATGGGAAAGCCTTGCCACTCCACCCCAACAAAGAAACTTGACATTGGCCACAACCCGGCTAAAATGTTTCTTTTCGCATATCCAGAGCGGGTGTAACTCAGTGGTAGAGTGCAACCTTGCCAAGGTTGAAGTCGTGGGTTCGAATCCCATCACCCGCTCCATTTATATGCCGCCACGCCGCTCCGGTTTGCGCTCTTCAGATTCCTTCCACCAACTCGAGCCATGGATACGCAGGTTCCCCGGACACCATGAAATATGGATTTCTCAGCGACTCCTTGTTATACCCCAACCTTTCGCCCGACAGGTCTGTCACCTGGCCCCCCGCTTCCTCCACCACAACCTGCGCTGCGGCGGTGTCCCACTCCATGGTGTAGCCGATCCTCGGATACAGATGCGCCGAGCCCTCCGCCACCATCATAAGCTTCAGCGAACTGCCTGAGCTGACCACATCACAATCTCCCAGCCTGTCCAGAAACTGCTTTAGCTCCGGGGTCTGGTGGGATCTGCTGGCCACCACCATAAGCCGCCGGTTTCTGTAGTCCGCCACATGGATGCGCGTCGGTGGCTCTTCTCCTGTGACGCGATAGGCGCCTCCCCCTTTCCATGCGAAATACGCCTTCCCCAGCGCCGGAGCGTCCACCGCCCCCAGCACCGGGTGTTTATCTTCCATCAGCGCGATATTCACGGTGAACTCCCCGTTGCGCTTGATGAACTCCTTGGTGCCGTCCAGCGGATCCACCAGCCAGAACCGGCGCCACCCCCTGCGCATGTCATAGGTAATGTCCTCGGTGGATTCCTCGGAGAGGATGGGTATATCGGGAGTCAGCTCCCGCAGCTTTTCGATGATATGCCTGTGGGACGCCAGGTCCGCCAGGGTCAGGGGGCTGTTATCCTCCTTGGTCATCACGGCGCCTTCCGCCTTTGTGTAGTGCTCCATGGCCGCCTGGCCAGCTTTGGCGGCAATGAGGGCCACTTGTGGCGCCAGCCTCGCCAGATCCGGATTCTCGGTCATTGTCCCCTTCCTTTGTATTGAATAAACGGGGGCGCAGGCCCCCTGGTTGGGATATGATATCAGGAAACTTTGGCAAAAACGCTTATTATGGATTTCCAACCCCTGACACAAATGGAAACTCCGGCCCTGATATCCATGGCTCTGGCGGGGCTGAACCTTGCCCTGGTGTTCATCCTGCTGTCCCGGATCAAGCGCCAGGAAGCGGAGATGGAAAAGGACAGGACAAACTTCGCCATCCTGGAAAAGGGACAGGACCGCCTGGAAACCACCCTGCGGGAGGAGATGCTGGTGGTTCGCCGGGAAAACGCAGAGCGGGGCCGCCAGGATCGGACAGAGCAGAAGGAATCCATAAAAGCCTTCGGCGACGGAATCGAGAGAAAGCTGGCGGACACCCTGAGCCGGGTGGGGGACCAGATGACCCGGATCAACAGGAACCTGGGGGAGATGAGCCAGGTGGCCGCCGATGTGCTGGACCTGAAAAAGGTAATGACCAACATCACCAGCCGGGGCGCCTGGGGGGAGGCCAGGCTGGAGGCGATCCTGGAGGACACCCTGACCACGGGACAATATATCAAGAACGCCCAGGTGGCCCAGGGGCAGGAGAGAGTGGAGTTCGCCGTGCTCCTCCCCGGCGGCGAGGGCGCCCAGTCCCCGCTCCACTTGTCCATAGACTCCAAGTTTCCCCTGGAGGACTACCAGCGCCTGCTCGACGCCCAGGAGAATGGGAACGCCCAGGCCATCGCCGAAGCGTCCAAGGCCCTGGAGGGGGCCATCAGAAAACAGGCGAAAAAGATCGGCGACAAATATATCAACCCTCCGGTCACGACGGATTTCGCCCTTATGTTCCTCCCCGCCGAGGGGCTGTATCTGGAGGCGCTGCGGAGGCCGGGGTTGCTGGACCTGGCCCGTCGGGAGCATAAGGTGGCCATCGTTGGGCCTTCCACCATCACCGCTTTTCTGCTGAGCCTGCGGATGGGGTTCACCACCCTGGCCATGCAGAAGCGGAGCAAGGAGGTGTGGGAGCTGCTGGCGCTGATCCGCAAGGAATTCGGCCGTTTTGGTGAAAGGCTGGAAAAAGCGCGGGACAAGATGGACCAGGCCGATGTGGCGCTGGAGGAGGTGTTCGTCTCCGTTCGACAGATGGAGAAGAAAATGAAACGGATGGAAGCCATCGGCCCGGAGGAAGAAGGAGAAGAAAACTGACAGCGCCACGATTATATTTGGGCCATCCACCGCCTGGATTTGATAAAATCCCCTATTTTAAGGAAATTCCACAATGAATGAATTTGTACTATTCCTCCGCCGCCTTTCCGGAATGGTGGCGATCATCCTTGCCCTGGGCGGCGCCAACGCCTATGCCCAGGCCACGCCGGAGGAGAAGCTGATGCAGGCCGCCCGCACGGGTGACGTGGCGGAAGCCAAGAAGCTTATCGAGGGGGGTGTGAATATCATGGTGAAGGATCACCTGGGCGCCACCCCGCTGCATATGTCCTGCGCCTTCGGCAACATGGGCCTGGCGTACACCCTGCTCACCGCCGGAGCCCAGATTGACGCGCTGGACAACAATGGCGCCACCCCGCTGATCGACGCCGCATACAATGGACATCTATACATAGTCAGGATGCTGGTCAGCAAGGGCGCGGACATAAACGCCCGACAGAAGTTCGGGGTGACCCCCCTCCTGGCGGCGGTGTCGCGGGGGCACAGGGAGGTGTACGACTTTCTTCGGGAAAAAGGGGCCAAGCGGAACCAGTCCGAGGAGGAAAAGGGGCTGTATCTGGCGGCGGCCCTGGCCGGGGGGATGCTGGACGTGGTGCGCGAGCAGATGGAGCTTGGCGCCGATGTGAACACCAAAGACCATCGGGGACTCACCCCGCTGATGGTGGCCGCCTCCTGGAACAGGGTGGAGGAGGCCAAGCTGCTGCTGGCCAAAGGCGCCAAAGTGGACGACCATGACGCCAGGGGCCTTACCCCCCTGATGATGGCCGCCGTCGCCGATAGGTTCGAGATGGCCAAGCTGCTGGCGGAAAATGGCGCCGATATCAATGCCGTGGACAAGGATGGCTTCACCGCCATCGACTTCGCCATGGCAAAGGAGAGCCTGGACGTGACCACGCTGTTGATTGGACTGGGGGCAAAGGCGAATACTAAATCCCTGAAGTTGATGAAAGAGAAAGAGGAAAAGAAGAAGTAGGGTTCCGGCGAAAAAAAACCGGCGGGTCGACCCCGCCGGTGATTTTATCCTGATGGATTAAAGCGGATCCTACGAATCCCCCTCCAGCTTGGCGAATATGTCTATCAGCCCCTCCGCCTGGGCCTTCTCCCGCATCCGGGCCACCACCTGGGCCAGGGCGCGATCCCTTTTGTCGATCAACATCTCCTCTCGCTTCTTCTCGATCTGGTTCGCCGCCTCGGCGTAATCGATGGGCTGCCGACTCACCAGCATTATCGCCATGAATCCTTTCAAGCCAGCCACTGATTTTACCTCCCCCTGGTCCATCAGGAACGCTTCGGAAACCGCTCCGGGATCCCTGTCGTCCTGGGCCCCGCGAAGGGAGTTGGAGGAAAAGGGTTTGGTGGTTTTGACCTCCAGCCCTGCGGCGGCCACCGCTTCGGCGAAGGTCTTCCCCCCGTCCCGCACATCGGTTTCGATCTTCTCCGCGATTTCCCGGGACATCTGCCTGCTCTTTTCCGCCACGAACCTGGCCAGAACCTGGCTGCGCACCTCTTCGAGCGGCGGCACGGTGGCGTCCGTCATTTCGTCCAGGGCCACCAATGCGTATCCCTGGTCTGTGCTGATCACGTCGGAGACCTTTCCTTTATCCATCGCGAAAACCACATCCATGATTCTCTCCGAGTCGTCCGTGTCCGGGATCGCCTCGTTCCTGGCGAGGGTGAAGGATTCGAATCTGAGCTTGCTGTCGGCCCCGGCTATTTGGGTGAAATTCTCCACGGTGGCGTTTTCCGCGGCTTTTTCAATAGCCACTCTGGCTTCTTCGGCGGCCTTGCTCTTCTTGGCCTGTATCCTGGCAAAACCCTCCACCTGGGAAAACTCCGGAACTCCGGCTTCTATCTTCCTGGTGACTTTCGCCACATGCCAGCCAAAAGTGGTCCGAAATGGCGCGGACACCTCCTCCGGCTTCTGGGCGAAGACCACATCCTCGAAAGCCTGAACCATCTGGCCACGGGTGAACCTGCCCAACGCTCCGCCATTGGAGGCTGTGGAGTCCTCGGACATTTCCTTGGCCACGGCGGAAAAATCCTCCCCGCCCGCCACTCGGGCATGGGCCTTGTCGATCTTTTCCCTGGCCGCCCGGACGCTATCTTCCGTGCTGTCCATGGAGACCTTCACCAGGATATGGCTGGCCTCCACCGCCTCGCTCCCCTCGAACTCGCTGGTATGCTGCTCGAAATATTCCCGGGCTTCCTTTTCCGTCACGGAGGCGGAGAGCTCGAAAGTGCTTTTGTTCACGGTTATAAGGCGGAATTTGCGCTTGGGAGGGATCTCGAAATCCAGTTGCCTTTTGGAATACCAGTCCTTCACTTCCGCTTCGTCCGCCGGCGCTTTGTCGCGCAGGTTTTCTTCCCGCGCTTCGGCGTAGGCCACCACCACCTGCTGGTTGTCCCGCAGATAGGCGTCCAGCGCCTCGGCGTCGGACACCCGCACCGTGCGCTTGATCAGCGATCGCAGCTTGGAGGTCAGGATATCCTGGCGGACCCCCGCCTCGAAATCGCCCGGGGTATACCCGTTGAGTTGAAGAATGTCATTGTATTTGCGTCGATCGAACACGCCATCCGTGATGAACTCCCGCATCCCCATCACCGCTTCGATAGTCTCCTTGTCGGTGACGTCCACTCCCGCTTCCCTGGCCGCGCGGCGCATCAACGCCTCTTCGATCAGCGCGTCCAGGGCCATGGCCCTGGGGTCCAGCGTCTTTAGGAACTCCGGGTCCACCTTGTCCCCCAGCTGGGTGCGCAGGTTGTTTTCGATAGCCTTGGACCGCTGGAACAACGCGGCGCGGGTGATCTCCTCGTCCCCCACCACCGCCGCTGCCACCACCATTTTCTGGGCGCCCTGCTGGCCCCACACCACAAAAGCCGCCGCCACAAAGGTAAAGGCCACGCCCCAGATGAAAAACTTGCTGATCCAGGACTTGGCGCCTTCTCTAAATACGTCAAGCATGATATAAACACACTCCAGAAATATTATTTACTGATTTATTTTTTCCAATCAACGGGAAATCTCCTCCAGCCTGTTTCGGGCTGTGGTGGCTTCGTGCGCCGTTGGATATCTTTCCATGACCTGCCTCAATTTCTCCTGGGCCTGGGCCTGGCGCTCCAGCTTAAGCAGGATCTCCGCCCCGCGCAACAGGGCCGTGGGCGCCTTGTTGCTGTTGGGGAAACTCTGGGCCGCCATGTCGAAGGTGGCCACGGCGGCCTCCATCTGTCCGGCGCCCATTTGCGATTCCCCAAGCCAGAAAATCGCGTTGTCCGACAATTCCGTATTGGGATAAATTTTTAGATATTCTTCAAACCCAGCCACCGCCTCGTCGTATTTGCCGGAGAGAAACGCGCTGTAGGCCCGCTGGTATAGTTCCCCTTCCGTGGCGACTTGCCGTTCTTGCGTTTCCGGCCTCTCCATTTGGGCGGCGGGGGCCTCCCCCCAAACAGCCGTCGGGCCGTTTGGCCGGGACGTGGAGCTGGCGGTCGCTTCCGCCGCCGAGGGGATGCCGGACTGCCTCTCTTCCTCCACCGGCTCGCCCAGCACCGCCGACAACTTGGCTGACAAGGTCTTTATTCTTTCATTCAGCTTTTCCAGCCGCAGGTTCACGGCGCGGATCTCCGCCTGGGTTCCCACGTCGCCACTGGCGCCTGTGTCTGAGCTATCCCGGCTCCTCTCCATCTTCTGGCCCAGCATCTGGGTTCTGGCGTTGAGCTCCTCGATCTGGCCACCGAGCACCATCACCGAATCCTGCAGGCGGCCAAAGTCCGCCGCCATCTGGGCCTGGTTGCGCAGGGCCGAGTGCACAGACTCCAGGGTCCTGGCCTGGGCAATCTGCTCCTGTCGGGTGGCGTCCATCTTGGCGTTGATCTCCCGCAGGGCCTGTTCCGCCCCCTGGTTCATGGCGCAACCGCCCAGGGAAAGAAGGGCCGTGGCCAGCAGGGAGCCTGCCTTGAGCGATTTTAAGAGAAATGATGAATTGTTATACATTGTCCGAAAAATAAAAAAGGGGGAACGCAATACAGTCCCCCTGCGTAATGCCGTCCCTTGATGTTACGTTATCCCATAAACCGCGGCTTTAGAACTTGGCTTCCGTGGCCACGAAATGCGCCCGGCGATTCTTGGCCCATGCCTCTTCCGTATTCCCCGTGGCCACTGGCAGCTCCTCGCCATAGCTGATGGTGAACAGCCTTTTGTTATCCACTCCCATGGAGATCAGATAGTTTTTCACCGCCGAAGCCCTCCGCTCGCCCAGGGCCAGGTTATACTCCTCGGTTCCCCGGCTGTCGCAATGGCCTTCGATCTGCACTTTCATATTCGGGTTGGTCAGGATCCACTGGGCGTTGGACTCGATGACGGCCTTGGAGTCTTCCCGCAGGTCGGACCTGTCATAGTCGAAATAGACATCCTGCAACGCGCCGGAGGCCAGCTCCCGAAATCCGGGGTCCCTGGCTTCTATATTCTCTTCCGCAGTGGGCAGTTCGCCAGTGCCGTCGGCGGGACGAAACTGGTCACCGGAACCGGGGCCTCCGAAACTGGCGGATGATCCTGGCTTGGGATTTTTCGCGCACGCCTGGGCAAATACTACAAATACTATTAAAATGAAAAAAGCAAAAAACTTCGTTCCGTTATTCAATCGCATTACAATCCCTCTTTTTGTCAATTGTGTTTCCCTCTCCTCAAAATTAAGCTAAATCTAGCATTTTTCCAAGGTTTATTCAATGGGTGAATGCCACGGCCCCCCATCATGGACCCCAGGAAGGTTGGGACGCGCCCCCGGGCAAACCAGTGACCCTCAGCGGTTTTTTTCCATCCAGCCCCGCAATATATAATTGTCGGGACCCGGAGTTGCTGGAGGAAAACACCACATGGCGGCCATCCGGCGCCCAGGACGGCGTCTCGTTGTTTCCTTTTCCATACCCTTCGGTTATCAGCTGGACCGCCTGGTCCTTCAAGTTCCGCACCGATATATCGAAGTTGCCATAAACCAGGGAGGCGTAGGCTATTTTGTCCCCTTTCGGGCTCCAGGCGGCGCCGTCGGCATAGCGGCTTTCGAAGCTCAGTCTCGTGCGCCCCTGTCCTTGATCATCCATCACATAGATCTGTGGGGTTCCGGACATGTCCGACGTAAACGCGATATGTTTCCCGTCCGGGCTCCAGGAGGGGTTCAGCTCCGCGCTTCGCAGATCCGTCAACCTTTTCAATCCCCGGCCATCGGCGTTGACAATGTATATATCCGAGTTTCCATGGCGGGATATGGAAAAAGCCACCCGGGTGCCGTCGGGGGACCATTCGCCGGTGCTGTTCACCCCGATGATGGTGGAGAGCGGATAGCGCTGTTTGGTGGAAAGATCCAGGACGTAAAGGTCCGGGTTTCGATATCTGTATGTGGTGAAAAGAATCAGGTTCGGGTTGGCCCGGTTCCACGCCGGGGACAGCACCAGAGTGCGCTCGGTGGTGATCTGGCGGGGGTTGTATCCGTCATAGTCCATCATCATCAGCTCCTTGCGGCCGCGGATGGAGGAGACGAACATGATCCTGGAACGGGCCACGCCCGCTTCCCCTGAGTATTGATGGGTGAAGTCGTCGGCGAACTGGTGGAGCATCTGGCGGAACATGGTCAGGGTGGATGTATATCTTTTGCCGAAATCCATCTTCCGCCATTGCAGGTCATACACCAGAACCTCAATGGTGATCTTGTCATCTCCCTCCGGGATGATCTTTCCCTTGATCATGTAGTTCGAGGAGATGGATCGCCAAGACTCATAGTCGACTATCCCGGTTTTCCTGTCTTTACGGTCCACCAGGTCCACCAGCTCCTTCTCCGCCGATGGCTTGAAGAATCCGGTGAATCCCAGGTCGGAATCTATCACCTTGGCGGCCAGGGGGCCCAGGCCCATGGCGTCGGCGCCCTCGAAGGCGAAATCGGCCACCGCCACCTCCACCAGGCTGGACTCGGTGCGCTCGGTGGTAATTTTTACATCCGGCGCTTCCTCACACCAGGCCGCTCCTGGGATGGCGGCCATAACCAGGACCAGAATCGCTGTTTTAATCTTTTTGAACATATTCGAAGTTGTAGTATACACCTAAATAATCCCGTCTGTAACCCGATGGAAGGGGCGGAAATTTGGCCCGGGTAACCGCGTTGAGCGCGCTTTGGTCCAACGCCCCGTTGCCGGAGGATTTTTCCAGTTGCGCGTCGATCACCTCGCCGTTTTTTGATATTTTGAAATACACCTCCGGGTTTCCCAACTGGCCCGTGGTGTTGAGCCCGTGGGTGATCCAGCTTTCCTCCACCTTGCGCTTGATGATTTTCACATAATAATCATACTTGAACTCCACCCCTTCGGCCCGGAAGCTGGAAGGCTTTTGCGGCGCTGGCGCAGGCTCCGGCTTTTTAATCGGCGGCGGGGGCGGCTCCGGTTTGGTTTTCACCGGCGGAGGCGCGGGTTTTGTCTTCGTCCCCATAGGCACTATCTTGCCTTTCGGCGTTTGTTTCGCCAGGTCTGGCGCCTGATGTTTTTTTATCCTGGGCGGCTCCGGCGCGGGAGGGGGGGGAGGAGGCGCCTTTTTGGGCATGTTCACCGGGGTGACGAACACGGTGTCGCCTGGCCTTATAAAGGTTGGTCGGGTGGAAAAGGCGACGGAGAGAAAGAGCAGGGCCAGCAAAGTGGCGTGCACGGCGAAGGAAAGCGCCACCGCGTTGACAAACCGCCGGGTAGTGTCAAAGTCCCCTTCCCTGAATACCAATATCCCTCTCCTGGCCGTGGGGTCGCGTAATGTGATTATTCAATATCCGCCCGTGGACTCGGCCCCATCACGATCCTGGCTCCGGCTCGGTCACCATGCCGATTTTCACGATGCCGGAGTTTTTGATCAGGGCCAGGATGTCCATCACGGCGCCGTAGGCCACGCGCCTGTCCGCCCGCAGATACACATGGGTGTCCGGCGCGGCGGCGGCCATGGCCTGGAGTCGTCCTCCCAGGTCCTCGCGCAGCACCATCTTGTCGTTGAAGAACAAGGCGCCCTCTTTGTCTATGGTCAACACGTTTTCTTCTTCGACCTCCATGGCGCCCACGTCCTCCTTGGGCAATTCCACCTGCACCCCGCTTTGCATCATGGGGGCGGTGACCATGAAAATGATCAGCAGAACCAGCATCACGTCCACGAACGGGGTGACGTTTATCTCTGTCAGCAGTGTGGAGGCTTTGCGGCGGAAACGCTTGCCGCCGGTGTCTTGCATCATAATCAGCCGGAGCGCTTGATATAAATCCTGTCGATCAGGGAGAGCATGTCCAAGGAGAAGTTGTCCATATCCGTGGCCTGGATTTTCACCTGATAGATAAAATAGTTATAGCCCATCACCGCCGGCACAGCCGTGAACAGTCCGGCCGCGGTGGCGATAAGAGCCTCCGATATCCCCGGCGCCACCACCGCCACGGAGGCCACTCCCTTGGCCCCGATTCCGGAAAAGGCCATCATCACCCCCCATACGGTGCCGAACAGCCCGATGAACGGGGTGACGGAGCCGGTGGTCCCCAGGAATATGAGCCATCGCTCCAGCTTGGTCACTTCCTGGGCCGTGGCCCGCTCCAGCGAACGGCCCACCGAATCCAGTTTTTCCAGCAGCAGGCCTTCCTCGTTGCCATGGTGGGCGGCTTCCACCTGGGAGAGGCGGAACTGGGCGGCCAGCTCGATATATCCGGCCAGGAAGACCTTGGCCATGGGGCAGTTTCGCAGCCTCTTGGCGTGGTTGTATACATTCTCCAACTGGCCCCGCTTCTTGAACACCTCCATGAAGGTGATGGTCTCCCCGCTGATTTTGGAGAAGAGACGGAGCTTATGGACGATAATTCCCCAGGAGACAATGGAAAAGCCGCACAGAACGGCAAGCACCACCCTGGCCACATAGCCGGAGGACTGGAGCATGCCCCAGATGGATAGATGTCCTCCCTGGGTCTGGCCCATGGCGGCGGATAAAAAAAGCGCTTCCTCGGTCATGGGATAAATCCGCTTCAAATCAAAAGGTTAAAGACACCGCAAGGCGTCGCAAGCTGGCGTCCATCAAGTTTAGATTTTCACGGGAAGGATTGTCAATCGCCCATTTGCCTTTACCTGCAATTATGTCGTTTTTTCAGGATTTGGCCCGCTCCTTGGGCGACTTGTGGGCGAATTTTGCCTGGTCCACGCCATCATGGGTCAAAGCGGAGCCTGTGACCTTTTCGCTGATAGTGTCCAGCAGATAATACATGGTCGGCGCCACAACAAGCGTCAACATCGTGGCGAAGGCCAGGCCGAATATCACCGCCACCGCCATGGGCCCCCACCAGTCCGCCGAATCGGACGCGGTGATGATCTTCAGCTTTTTAAAATCCACGCTCATCCCCACCGCCATGGGCATCAGCCCCAAAATGGTGGTGACGGCGGTGAGCAACACAGGGCGCACACGGGTTATCCCGGCGGTGACCACAGCGGAGAGCTTTTCCATCCCCCTCTCGCGCAGTTGTATCGTATAGTCCAGCAGGACGATGGAGTTGTTCACCACCACCCCCGCCAGGCTGATCACTCCAACGCCGGTCATGATGATCCCGAAAGGAGTGGCCGTCACCATCAGCCCGATAAACACGCCAAGAAGGGAGAGGAACACCGCCGTCAATATCACAAAGGGGGTCAGCAGCGAGTTGAACTGTAACACCAGCACAAAGGCGATCATCAACACCCCGGCCACAAACGCCTTGCCCAGAAAATCCTGCGCTTCCTGCTGGTCCTTGTTCTGCCCGGTGTAATCCACCCGCAGCCCCGGCGGCGTCGGCAGGTCCCGGGCCACCAGTTCCTTCACCTTCTGCAGCATCATGTTTTCGTTTAGCCCACTGGCCACATTGGCCGACACGGTGATGGATGTCTTGTGGTTGATATGCGCTATGGAGGCGTAGCCCGGCTCTGTGGTGATGGTGGCGAAAGAGGAGAGGGGGACGGTGAACTCCTCGTGACGAATCAAAATCTCCTTGAGCTTTTCGATATTATCGCGCCGATCCTTGCGCAGGCGGACCCGGATGTCGTACTCATCCTTCCCCTCGCGATAGGTGGAGGCCTTGGCCCCCTGGATGGCGTTGGAGATCTCCTGGGCTATATCCTTGGTGCGCATCCCCCAAAGCGCCGCCTTCTCCCGGTCGATGCGAATCACAAGCTCCGGACGACCCAGGGAGTAATCGTTCTTTATGTCCACCAGCCCCGGTATCTGGCGGAACATCTGCTCCAGGCGGAAGCTGTAGTCGGCAATGCTGTCGAACTGGGCGCCCGATATCTCTATATTAATAGGCGCCCCGGTGGGGGGGCCCATTTTCTGCTCCTGGATTTTCACATCGGCGCCGACGATCTTCTTTCCCGCTTCGCGCATCAACTCAATGGGGACGTATGTGGAGCGGGTTCGGTCCACCCGGTCGATAAAATCCACGGCGATGCGGGCCTTATGGCTGGGGCCCTCGCTGGCGCCGCCGAAGTCGAATTGCTCCGTGGAGACTCCCACATTGGTCACATACACTTCCACATCGCCATGCTGGGCCACCGCCGCCTCCATCAACCTGGCCACATGATCCGTGGCGGTGACGGAAGAGCCGGTGGGCGCCTCTATGTTGGCGAATATTTTGGTGGGTTCCACCTTGGCGAAGAACTCCACCCCATGGCCCAGCCTGCCATAGGCGACCATGACAGCGGCCAGCGCTACGAAAGAGAGGATCATGGTCGACACGCTGTACTTTACGGCCAAATGCAATATTCGTTTATACCAGCGGAAGAAAAGCCCCAGATCCTCGTCGGTGATCTCGTGGATCTTCTTGCCGTGGGCCTTCACCGTGAGCAATGTGGCGCAAAGGGTGGGGTTGATCACCAGCGCCACGAACAGCGAGGAAGCCAGCCCGATGGACACGGTGTATGGCAGATACACCATAAACTCCCCCATGATCCCCGGCCAGAACGCCATGGGGAAAAAGACGGCCAGGGTGGTGACGGTGGAGGTGATCACCGGCATGGTGACCTCCGAGGCGCCGTCGATGGCGGCCCGCACCGGCGAGGCGCCCTCCTCGGCATGGCGGTAAATGTTCTCCACTATCACTATGGCGTTGTCCACCAGCATCCCCAGCACCAGGATCAGCGAAAAGAGCACCACCATGTTAAGCGAAAAGCCCAGGGCGAACATCACCATGAAGGTGATGAGCATGGACAGGGGGACGGCCACCGCCACGAAGATCGCCACTTTCAGGTTCATCACCAGCAACAGCACCCCCAGCACCAGGATCAACCCGGAGATGATGTTGTTCTCCAGGTCATCCACCAGCGAGCGGGTTATCTCGCTCTGGTCGGCGGTGATATCCACCTCGGTGGTTCTGGGCAGGTTCGGTTTTTCCTGTTCTATAAGCCGCTTTATGGCGTCGGAAACCTCGATGATATTCTCCCCGGTGCGCTTGGTCACGGACAAGGTGATGCAATCATCCCCGCCCAGGCGGGCCAGGGAAGAGGCCTCCTTGAATCCGAATTTCACCTCGGCCACATCCCGCACATGCACCGGCTTGTGCCTGCCGGTTTTCACCACCAGGTCCCCAATCACCGAGGGATCGGAGAACTCGCCAGGGGTGCGGATGGTGTATTTGTAGTCCCCCAGTTCCACCGATCCGCCAGGGATGGTGACGTTTTCCTTTTCGATGGCCTCCTTCACGTCCTTGATGGCCAGCCCGTGATAGCGCAGGCGCTCCGGATCCACATCCACCTGCACTTCCCGCTCCAGCCCTCCGGCCATATCCACGCTGAGGACGCCTCGCACCTGCTCGATCTTGTCCTTCAGATCCTCCGCCACGTCTTTTAGCCGCACCAGGCCATACTTGCCGGAAACGTTCACCAGCAGGATGGGGATGTTGGAGAAGTTTATCTCCTGCACCGAGGGCTCATCGGCGTCCGAGGGTAGCTCCGATTTGGCGATGTTAACCTTGTCCCGCACTTTCTGGATCGCCTCGTCTATCTCCACAGATGGGTCGAACTCCACGCTGATAAGGGAAACACCTTCCTTGGTGGATGAACGCATTTCCTTTATGTTCTCGATGTTCTCTATCTGGTTCTCCAGCTTGTGGGTCACAAGCGTCTCCATATCCTGAGGAGACACCCCGCGATATGAGGTGGTCACTATCACGAAGGGGATTTTGATATTGGGGCTCGATTCGCGGGGCATGGAAAAATATGAATACAATCCCACAACAATTATGATGACAATCATGACGTAGACCGCCATGTAGTTGCGAACGGAAAAATTGGTAATCTGCATTTGTCAGCGCCTTCCCAGGGCCACGGCCCGTCTCACTCCACCGTCTCCACTTTGTCTCCATCCACCAGCCC
>JAOUPQ010000374.1 GCA_029879765.1 Nitrospinota bacterium
GTATGTCCACCCTGACGCTGGCGTAGAATTTTAGCGCGTTGCCGCCGGTGGTGGTCTCCGGGTTGCCAAAAACTACTCCGATTTTCTGACGGATCTGGTTTATAAATATCAGGCAGGTCTTGGACTTGGAGATTACGGCTGTGAGTTTGCGCAGGGCCTGGCTCATCAATCGAGCCTGCATTCCCATCTGTGGATCCCCCATATCCCCTTCCAGCTCCGACTTGGGCACCAGCGCCGCCACCGAGTCTATGACGATCACATCCACAGCGCCGGAGCGGATCAGCACTTCGGCGATCTCCAGCGCCTGCTCGCCAGTATCCGGCTGGGAGATGGCCAGGTTGTCTATATCGACCCCCAGATGGCCGGCGTATATCGGATCCATGGCGTGCTCGGCGTCGATAAACGCGGCGTTGCCCCCCGCCCGCTGAGCTTCGGCTATCACATGCAGCGCAAGGGTGGTTTTGCCGGAAGATTCCGGGCCGTATATCTCCACCACCCGTCCGCGAGGCAGGCCACCGATCCCCAGCGCAGAGTCGATGGGAAGCGATCCGGTGGAGATCACTCCCGGGCCTTCAAACCTGGCCGCTCCATCCCCCAGGCGCATGATAGCCCCTTTGCCGAACTGTTTTTCAATCTGGGAAAAAGCCTGCTCCAACAGCCTGTTTCTTTCGTTTGTCTGGTTAGCCATGGGTTCCTTATACGTTAATAGTCATAGAATGGTGAAATTATGATGCAAAATGAAAAAAAAGTAAACGAAAAAAAAGCAAAAATATCCGCGATTTTTTACCAAGCCCTATCTATTTGATTTTCTTCATCTGTTCAATGGCGAATTTCCGTCCTTTGAGGGCGTTGCCCAGGATAAACGGGCTGATATCTTTGTTCTCCTTGGAGGAGGCGAGAATAAGATCCAGGGAATGGATCACTTCCTTCACCACTTCCACACTCTCTATATTGGAGAATTTGCCAGGTCCGCTGATCGGATCATCCAGATCCACTCCGCAAAGCTGGAAGATTTTCAGTTTCTCATATCCCAGATCGAACGGCTCCACCGTGGGCGTCTTCACCACGATCACCTTTGGCCCTTCCACGGAGATATCAGGCGCAACGGCGGCGGGAGTGGCCTTTGCCGACTCAACGACAGCGTTTGGAATCCCGACCGCCATCTTTTCCAAAGCCCTGGTCTGCGCCTCCAAGGAATCGGCGATCCTGGCGTTGGACTTTTCCATTTCCCGCAACAAGGCAACAATCCCTCTTTGATCCATGGATATTTCACTAACCGAACCGGAGGAAGGAACTGGCGCCTTTTGGCTGTCGCCCTTTCCAAAACCTGTGATGACCAGCATGCTAAAAAAGGTCGCCACAGGCGCCGCCAGGCATATGGTCACAAAAAGTTTGAAATACTTATGCGCTCCATCAGTCCTGTGGAGCATATCTTCATGATAGTGCCCGTCCAGGGTTTTCAGCAGTTCCTCTTCCGACGGCAGACTTCCGTGGGCATGGCCTGTGGCCGGCCTGTCTATCAATTCAATTCTCCTCTTTTCACGTTCAAGGCTTTCCAGTATAACTTAAACCATGACTATTTGGAAAAGCCCCCTGCGCATCGCTCCATATTCCATAGCGATACTCATAGCCATCGCCTTCGCCATCTCCCCGCTTGCCCTGGCCAGCTCATTTCCTCCAAAATCGGGAATAGTCACCCATGTGTTTGATGGTGACACCCTGAAAGTGAAATCGGCAGGCAAATCATATAAGGTGCGCGTTTTGGGGATCGACACTCCAGAGACGAAAGGCCCATATACGAGGCAAGAGCCGTTCGGCCCCCAGGCCAGCGCCAGAACCACTATATTGGCTCTGGGGAAAACGGTCCGATTGGATTACGATTCCAAAAAGCATAAAGATCGATTCGGGCGCTTGCTGGCCTATGTCACCCTGCCGGATGGACGGGATCTGGGTGGATTACTTATCTCCGAAGGATTGGCGGAAGCGTTCCACTCCACCAGTTATGGAAGAAAGAAGATATACCACCAAATGCAAGAGCAGGCTCGCGCCGCTCGGCGGGGAATATGGAGCCTGCCGCAAAAGAGTAA